>NZ_JBBWUA010000006.1:0-147592 GCF_038181555.1 Desulfitobacterium sp. THU1
CCTGAACTCCCCGACTATTGTCGTTTGTAATTAAACTTGATCCTGTGTCAGTACCCGGCTATAACTAGTGTAGCTGGGTTTTATTATATTTTGCCATAGGCCTCAAGTAGTTTCCATGCACCCTTTTATTAAGCGCTTACGGACAACGGTCTAAAGGGCATTTAAAATTAGCAGTGTAGGGTAGAATAATTAAATAGAATAATCCTGAAGGATTTAATAGATGAAGGTGGGGTACTATGAGGAACTTTAAAATGACGATATCCTATGATGGGTCTAGATACAAAGGGTGGCAAAAACAAAAAGATACGGATTTAACAGTTCAAGGCAAGCTTGAAGCTGTCTTATCTAAAATGTCGGGTGAAGATGTTTTAGTTGTGGGCTGTGATAGAATGGACCCAGGAGTGCATGCTGAAAACTACATTGCAAATTTCCATACAAAGTCCTCCTTTAATAATGATGCGATACTTTACTATTTATATGAGTTTTTGCCCGAAGATATCGTCGTAAAATCTATCGAGCTCGTAGATGATAGATTTCATGCAAGATATAACGTTAAATCAGAGACCTATGTATATAGAATTAATACAGGTAAATACAGAAATGTGTTTGAACGAAAATATTCATATCACATTACAGAGCCACTCGATCTGGTTGAAATGCGAAATGCCTCACAGAGTTTAATAGGGACCCATGACTTTCTTAGTTTTACCAACATGAGATCAGGTAATAAGTCGACTGTTCGTACAATCCATTCTGTTAATATCTTTGAAAATACCAATTATTTAGAAATAGAAGTAATTGGTGACGGTTTTCTATGGAACATGGCAAGGATTATCGTAGGAACTCTTTTAGAAATAGGTAGAGGTAAACTCGACTCAACAGAGGTTGAGAAGATGCTGCAGGAGAAGAAACGTTGGGAAGCTGGTCCTATAGCCCAAGCAAAAGGTCTATTTTTAAGAGAGGTTCAGTACTAGAACAAGATACCAGGGACTCTAAATATACACAGACAGCGAGACTCTTGGGAAATTATCATAGGCAAATGGGGCGCGTGAAATAAGGACTTCACACGCCCCATTTGTGTAGAAAAAGATGCATTTTAATCTTCGGTATGGACGTACAGGGATTGTGGCTATGCCGTATTTCTTAACCTTTGAGCGGACCCTTCATCGAAATGTCTTTGCCTTACTCAGAAAACCCAAAGGATGGGATAAAGTGGAGCGGAAAGGATTTGCATCTACAGGGACAACTCTAGAAGGATAGATGCAAGTGTAGATTCAGTGCACATGGCTATGGTGAATATCCGGAGTGTGGTTATGTACGTGACTAAGGAGCTCATGAGAGTGCACATGGCTGTGCTCTTGATGGGTAGGTTCGTTATGGGTGTGATTATGGTGATGGTCAGTATGGCAATGTCGATGTTCGTGGACCAAGGCAGGGTGTGTATGCGTATGCTGATGTTTTTCATAGGTGGCAAAATAAGCGCCGGCGATCATAATCAGTAGAGCGATTAGGAAAGAAACAGTCGGGGGTACCCTGAAAATCACAAAAGATAGACCTACCCCAATAAAGGGGGCGATTGCATAATAAGTACTGGTTCTGGCCGCACCAAGCTCCCTCTGAGCTGAAACATAGAAGAAAATGCTGAGCCCATAGGCGAAGAAGCCTAGGAAAAGGGCAAACAGGATATAGGCTACACTCAGGTTATTTAGCGATTCTTTCAGAAGAAAAGTCAGCAATAAAGCCCCAAAGCCTGACCCAAATCCCTTAACGATAACAACATCCATGGGGTCCTTGATGGAGAGCATGCGGGTGCAATTATTTTCAAAGCCCCAGCAAAGGCAGGAAAGTAATACAAATATTGAGCCCAAAGAGAAGGTGAAGCTGCTTAAAGTCTCCACGGATAGAATAATACTGGCAAGGGTAATCAGGACGATTGCACTCCATAAGCGTCGACCGATAGATTCTTTAAAAAGCAGTAATGCGATTAAAGATGTCGCCACGATTTCAAAATTGCCCAAGAGGGCAGCATTGGCTGAGGAACTCATGGTTAAGCCGATCATTAAAAATACTGGAGCAGCAATATCCAGAGCAATCACGGCTAAGACAAAGGGTAGGTCATTCCTGTCCATCTTAGCTTCCCGGTGTTTTTGACCGCGAAGGCGTTTGATTAAACTAATCACAGCCATTCCTAAACCTGCACCCAAGTAGAGTAGGGCTGCCATCAAGGTTGGCGGAATCTTTACAAGCAATATTTTTGAGATGGGAGCGCTGATGCCAAAGAGTATCGCGGCAAAGATCGCTGCCATAATAGCGGAGTGTTTCTTGTTGTTCAACGGTGTGCATCTCCTTAGAGTAATTTGCGGGTGGTCCAAATGAGGGATAACTGGAATATATCATGGCAAAGTACGGAATACAATTATTGATACTTTCATTGTAATACATTGCCTAGCTGATTCTGACAAATAATTTCTCTTTATTGCCTTAAGCTATTATAATAAAGAGTAATAAAAATAAATATACATAAACTATTTAATCATGAGTTAAGGAGGTGCGAGTGATGAGTGTCTTCATTCAGTCAACATTGCAAAGTTTTAGAGGTGCAATCAAAGCCTTCCAAAGGTTCCCGGCTTCGATAGCTAGTGCCCTAGGTTTTGCCATCGTAACCATGATTAGAATTCAGCTCGATTGGCCTGCGCAAGAACCCTATAATTTCTTGTTTAACTGTCTACATTGGTCTTTTGCTCTGGGTGGAGTCTTTAGTCTAGCAGTGATTACCGGAGCATATAACCGCTATAATCATAAAAAAGCCTTCCTTACAGCTAATCTGCTTGGAGTAGCTGCAGTTGTAGTGACATTTTTGGTGCTTTACTTCTTTGGCGGAACCTACCCTGACTTGGTAAAATCAAACTTTGCTACCATCTCCACTCTGGCTGAAGCCCGTGTTGGTGTAGCTATCCTGATTAGTCTTATTGCTTTTATCTACCTAGCCGGATACCCAAAGGATCAGTCGGACTTCGCGCGTTCCTTTTTCATGACTCTTAAGGCTTATTTTATTGCCATGATCTATGGGCTGGTCATTATGGCTGGAACATCAGGTGTTGCCGGTGCCATTGAGGCTTTGCTATATGAGGGGATGAGCGAGAAAGTTTATATGTACCTCGGGACTTTATCCGGGTTTATAGCTTTTACGATTTTTGTCGGTTATTTTCCGGACTTTCGACGGGGTGAAAGGGATCCTCACCGCGAGGTGGCTCAGAAGCAGCCACGCTTTATCCAAGTTCTTTTCGAATACATCCTCATTCCGATTGTGCTGGCCTTGACTATTGTCCTGCTGCTTTGGGCGGGTAGAACGATCTTAAGTGGTATGCAGGCTTCCTTCCTGAGACTTTATGGGATTGCCACAGCTTATACCATCGGCGGAATCTTGCTTCATATGATTGTCACCCACTCAGAATCAGGGTTAGCAAGATTTTATCGCCGGGTTTATCCGCTGGCCGCTCTTGTGATTCTTGCCTTTGAGGCATGGGCCTTCGTGATTCAACTGCAGAAATCAGGTCTTAAAACTACCGAATATTTCTTTATTGTCATTTGGATTATTGCTTTGATCTCGGCAATTCTCCTGCTCTTAAGAAAGAACGACGCTCATCCGGCGATTGCACTGCTAACCTGTGTCATGGCTGTTTTGGCCGTCCTCCCCGTGGTGGGTTACCAAGCCTTGCCGGTTTCTGCTCAAGTCAACCGTGTTGAGAAGCTACTGATCAACCAGGGTATGCTGGAGAATGATCAGTTGATCCCAGCAGCTACTCCACCTGATCTGGCGGTACGAGAGTCGATTACTGATGCCGTGACTTACCTTGCCTACGCAGAGAATGCGAAGCTTCCGACTTGGTTTGATAAACGCTTGGCTGAAAGCGGCACCTTCAAGAACAAGCTGGGCTTCGAGCAAGTTTGGCCCAAATATGAGGATCCTTTCGGGAATAATACACAGTCCTTGGTAACTATTCTCGAGCTAAGTCCCGAGGCCATCGACATCAGTGACTATCGCTGGGCTCTAAACCTACAGGGCTACGCCTACATGAAAGAACAATCATCAGCTACCCTAAACGGTACTCAAGGAACCTATCGTATTAATTGGACAATGGATCCGAAAACGAATATGCCGACCTTACGAATTGAGCTCAATGATCAGGTGATTCTCGAGCAAAATATGGATGATTACGTAAAGCGGATTTCAGCGTCATACCCACCTAATGATGGACGCCCCACTCAGGTCGGACTCGAAGATATGAGCTTGCAGCTTGATACTCCGGAAGTGACCGTGCTACTCGTATTCAATCGTATCGAGATGAATCTAGACCCCAAAGCCGATCGGATTTTTTATGGATTTGATTTGAGCTCGCTTTATATGAACGAGAAATAGACCAGAATGGATTTGCCTCCACGGAAATGCCACTAAGAGATAGGGAAAATCATAGGTAGCGGAAAGAATAGAGGACTAAGAGTATAAAATGGAAAAGAGCAAGTAGACTACCCTTTTCAGAGGGAGCCTCTTGCTCTTTCCAATGTGATACTTATAGAAGCATCTATTTACTTCAGACTACATCAGAGCCTCTTGATCATAAAACTGGTGATAAAAGTATCAATTCTCGCCTTTAAAACTTGTATGAGTCTAAACGATATAGGAATAATAGAAACAGACAAGGGAGGTATGAGAATGTTAAATGTAAGGACTATTAAAAGGACGCTAGATTTGGGTTTATTACTCATTCGTCTAGCATTTGGAATATCTATTGCTATTCATGGTTGTCAAAAGCTTTTCGGTTGGTTCGGAGGCCATGGGATTAAGGGTACTAGCCAATTCTTTGAATCGATTGGTTTTAAACCTGCATTGCCCTTTGTTGTTATGGCAGGTTTAGGTGAGCTTTTGGGTGGGCTCCTCTTTGCAGCGGGTGTGTTTATGCCTTTAGCATCGCTCCTGATCATTGGAACCATGATTGTGGCGATTGTGAGAGTTACCTTTAAAAATGGCTATGATATTACAAAAGGTGGTTACGAATACAGCTTAGCTATTATTGCTGCTGCGTTGGGAATCTTCTTGACTGGACCTGGAGAGTATGTTCTCTATAAAAGGCCAAGAAAATGGAGAGAACTCTGGAATAATATCATTTAGATAGCAAATATCCTAGGAATCACAGACAAAAGACGGATGGCAAGGCGAATGGCGATAACTCACAAAAAGTTGTTGTCACTCGTCTTTTTGTTAAGTAGTGATCATTAACATCTGTCTTAAATTACTTATAAATTTAGTATAATTATAAAATAGCCTTGACTTTAAGATGTTAAATAGTATATATTAATCTTGAAATCAAGATATAAAAACAAGGATGCGATAAGCTATGAATAGTTTGAATCTGAACTTGGTAATCGCAATGGCAAGAAGCTATAATAAGCTGTTTTCGCTTATTGAAAAAAACGTGCAAGAATACGGCTTCAATATCAGTGAATTCGGCGTCCTCGAATTCTTATGGCACAATGGGGAGCAACCGGTACAAAAGATCGCCGAGAAGATCTTAGTCACAAGTGGTACCATCACTTATATTATTGATAAGCTGCAGAAAACCGGTCTGGTGGAACGGAAGAAATGTGAGAAGGATAGGAGAGTTTATTATGTTGGTCTAACCCCGAAAGGTGAAGAAGTAATTGAGGAATTATTTCCGAAGCACCAGCAATTTATTGACAACCTATTAGCAGGTATAGATAAAGATATGAAAAAGAACTTATTGAAAAGTTTACTTGAACTAAGAGCATCAATTTAGATGCGTTACTTAAATGCTTTGCTTTAAGGAAATCTAAACACTTATGAGGACAGGAGAAATCGAGTTATGTTAAGAAAAATTGAAAATCAGAATATGGGCAAGAGCGATCTGGGGTGGTTGAAGAGCAAATTTCATTTTTCCTTTGCTGAATACTATAATCCCGACAATATGAACTTTGGGGTTTTGCGGGTGGTCAATGATGATTTGGTTAAGGCTAAAACAGGCTTTGACACACATCCTCATAGGGATATGGAGATTATCTCATATGTAGTAGAGGGTTCGTTAACTCATGGGGACAGTATGGGCAATAAAAACACCCTCACGAGGGGACATGTTCAGTATATGAGTGCAGGAACAGGGGTTTACCATAGCGAGCATAACTTAGGAGATTCGCTGCTAAGATTCCTGCAGATCTGGGTGATTCCTGATAAAAAGGGGCACACCCCTAATTATGGAGATTTCAAATTTGATTGGGATGATCGAAAAAACAAGTGGCTTCACATTGCTTCCGACAAAAAAGGTGATGCTATAATCAAAATAAATCAAGATGTAAACATTTATGTTTTGGAGCTAGAGGCCGGGAAAGAGATAGATTTTCCGGTGGGCAAGGGCAGGCAGGCTTATATGGTTCAAATCGAAGGAGCTGCCCTCGTTAGTAATATCCCATTAGAGAAACGAGATGCTCTAGAAATCACTGAAGAAGTCATCAAATTGAAAGCTTCCGAGAAATCCCACTACATCCTTATCGAGATGAGGAAGTCAGAGTAAAACTGAAAATTTGAGACCACCAATAATTGTTGCCACTTATCCAAACCTTTCAGTTCGCAGATTGATTTTAACCTATTTTGAAATTTTTTAGGAGGGAAACATATATGTCCTTCACAATCAAATCAAAAAATGATGTTTTCAAATTTGCCCTACCACTTCATGATTATCTGAGTCAGCATGGGAAATACGAAGAGGCCGAGGCTCTGGCCAGCTTAGTAGATTCCTGTTACCCACAGAATGCCCAAGCTTTGGAAGCCCACGGCAAAGCCTTTAAGCAAATCCGTGAGACAATTACGGACTTGCCTCCAGAATATCAGCATGCGTTAGATGATGCGTTGAGTGTTCTTTCCGGTGAAAAGTAAGGCCTTAAATTATTGATAATAAGGATGAGGGCTAATGTGATTTTGCACTTGGAGGAATATTAATAATCTGGCCTACCCGTAGAATATTGGGATCGGTGATGAGGGGATTAACCCTTAATATACTCTCGACAGTTACGTTATAGCGAACAGAGACAATGAATAAAGTATCGCCGGGCCGGATGACATATGTGATGGTTTCAGAGCGTGGCTGACATTCCGCAGCTAAAGCGGCCCAGGTTGCTGGATCGGCTACACCTGTGCGTTCCAGCTCCTTTTGACTAAACTGAAAGGCATTAAGAGCACTTTGAGTTCTAGGTCCAAAAATCCCATCGATAGGACCTGGATTATAACGGGCAAAGCTTAGAAGGTACTGCAGTCTGGTCACACTAGAGCCGCGATCTCCCTGTCGTAATAAGGGGCAAAAAGATGTTTGGCTAGGAATGTTGATGACTTGCCCAGGAAAAATCAAATTCGGGTTAGTGATTTGTGTATTTAGAGCAAGGATAGCATTCACAGTGGTATTAAATCGCTGAGCAATGAGATACAGAGTGTCACCAGCTTGAACGATGTATGTCATGAACAGCCCTCCTAAGTCTTGTTTGGATCATTATATTCATGAGTACTTCATTGGCGATTGCACTCCTAGGGCTGGAGAATTATATTTGTTAATAACTGAGCTAAGTGTGCGCGAATGACCTTAGCAGAGAAGCACAAAAGAGCAAGTAGACTACCCTTTCCAGAGGGGGCTACTTGCTCTCTTAATGTGGCTGCTCCGGAGGGAACTTCAGAAAGAGTTCTACTTCTTAACAGCCCTCGTAGCGTAAAACGTTGGCACATTAAATTCTCGGAGTTTCCCTTGACCGTTGGTATCTTCATAGATATCCGTAAGCACCAAGCCAGCCTTAAGCTGTCCACCGATTTGTTCTTCGATCGTATGTGAAAATTGAATACCCCAGTCATTTTCGATAGACTTCTCATATAATTGAGGATCCTTTAAAGGATTAAATGGCAATTTTGTTGTAATGGTTGATTCATCATCATCAAAAAGGTAATTAAAGCCGTTATCAAATCCTGCTAACAAGATTCCTCCCTTTTTCAAAACGCGATAACATTCCTGCCAAACGGGCAGAATATCTTCGATGTAGCAGTTTGAGACTGGATGAAAAATCAAGTCAAAGGATTCATCGGCAAAGGGTAAAGGATTCGTAATATCACCTTGCACAATCTCTATAGCATAGTTTTCCCTTGCAGCGACCTCTTTTTCGCTTTGCAATTGCTTTACGGAATAATCTATGACAGTACATTCAGCTCCCAATGCGGAGAAGATGGGCATTTGTTGACCGCCACCGGAAGCTAACCCCAAGATTTTAGCATGTTTCATTGCACAGAACCATTCTTTAGGAACAGGCTTTGTCGGTGTTAACACGACATCCCAATCATTATTTTTGGCTTTGTTATAGATTTCATGGCTTATGGGTTTTCCCCATTCCCAACCTTCCTCAACCCATTTATCAAAGAACTTGGAATTTATTTCAGTATATTTGCTATTCATGACAAACCTCTTTCTTGATTTCATTACCTCGTCATTGTATTATTAAACTCCATATTCATATTTCCTGCAGAGATACAAGGATTTTTTATTAAGGAAATGGTACAATAAATCTATTATTAATTTAGTAGCAATGCGCTTTTTAAAGCGTTGTTCTAGGGAGAGATGAATTTGCCAGGAGATAAAGGAAAGGTTGTTGATTTTCAGCAATACAAAGAAAAACGGGAAATTCGTGGGATTGATGAAGCTATTTCTGCTGCAGAAGAAAACAGAGAAGAAAGTGATTTTCGGGCGAATTTGCAGTTATCCCAAAAAGATGCTGAAATGATTATCTATTGTCTGCGTTTAGGACGTGAGTACTTCAAGCTTGAAATTGAGACCATTGCCGACGAGGACGATCAGCCACAGAGTGATCTTGAAAAAGTGAACCAACTGCTAGATAGGATTCAGTATGAAGCGCTTAAGCTTCACACTGATGAAGAATATATCTTTAGTATAAGTCTTTTAGAGCTAATATTTATCATCGATTGTGTGGAAATGACAAGAAATGCGGCCAGTAAGGGTATCAATGTGTTTCAAGTAGAGCCTGACGAAAGGGAGAATTACATAAGATGGTTGGACGGAACCTTTGTTTACTTGCTGGATGTTTATGAGAAGTGGAGGCTCTTTCGGGTTTAGATATCTACCATTCCTGTGGTTTCGAAGTGACTTTAATCTAGGGATTACTATGAATTGAAGAAGAGTATTTTATGAAAGTAATGATTATGCTTAAGGAGTCTATCCATGGCCTTCATTATATTTGACTTAGAATTTAATCAGGACATTTCTACCCTGCAGAATTTTGACAGGGAACGGGTCCGCTATCCCTTTGAAATCATTCAGATCGGGGCCATTAAGTTAGATACGGAATTGAACACCCAAGGTAAGTTTAATCATTATATAAAGCCAACCTTCTATGCTAGAATGAATCCATTGGTTAGCGAATTGACTGGCATAACCATAGAACAGCTCTTAGCAGGAGAACCATTTCCTGAGATATATCAGGCCTACACAACCTTTATTGATGAAACTGATTCGATATTATGTACATGGGGTATGTCGGATATAACAGAGCTCTTCAGAAATGTTGAGTACCATGGGTTAGATCAAACGCGTTTACCGAGAAGAGTGATCGACCTCCAGTTCTATGTTTCCGAGCAATTTAACCGCCCTAGGAAAAACCGTTTGCGACTTCAACATGCCGTAGAACTCTTGAATATTCCTATAACCCATCCGTTTCACAATGCACTTAATGATGCATACTACACGGCTGAGGTATTTAAAAAAGTATATAAGGCATCGATGCAACCAAAGCTCTACGATCCATCCCAGAAGACGATTCGGCCAAGAGTAGCAAAACGGGTCATCGACTTCGATCAACTGCTCCGGCAATTTGAAAAAATGTATACTCGAAAAATGACCGAAGAGGAACAAGAAATGATCAAGCTTGCTTACAAAATGGGAAGGACGAATCAGTTTACGAAAGAAGTAACTGTGTCAACACCTTAAATAGCGCTATATAACGAAGATAGGCTTATCCCCAACGGAGAAAGCCTACTTGTGTTTGCTCATTCTATATTAAAATGAATTTTATTTTTTGCAATCGATTTAGTGATTACAATCACACTCTAGCGACAGATTTTAAAGTACAATAAGTTGTGCAATAAATATTGAGCACTATAAACATAAATGTGTGTAAAAACATAATAGATATCCCAAATAGATATGCCAACGTAGGGTATTGCGTTTAGCGGATAAGGGTGGTTAGTGTGAGTGTAAAAAAGCATAAAGGAATTGATTTTAAGTTCCTGAAAAAGGACAGAGCGCCTATAGAGCGAAGAGCAGTACAGCTACTTTTTGTATTGGTTATCCTGTATATTGGTATTCAATTCATGGGCTTTGTTAACTCCTATACCGATCCAAATGCTACAGTATTAATCTCACGGCCGGCAGGGGTAGAGGCCTTTCTTCCGATCAGTGCCTTAGTTGCCCTGAAATCTTGGCTGGTTACCGGGATATTTGATACAGTCCATCCTGCGGGACTTGTTATCTTATTATTAGCTATGGCTCTTTCGTTAGTATTCAAGCGGAGCTTCTGCTCATGGGTCTGTCCCATCGGTACATTATCCGAGGGATTAGCTGTCGTCGGTAGAAAGCTCTTCGGCAAGAACTTTGTTATGCCACGGTGGCTTGACTACCCTATGCGTTCCATTAAGTATATTTTGCTTAGCTTTTTTATCGTCTTTATCCTCATCTTTATGGATGGAGCGAACGCCTACGGTTTTCTGCAAACTCCTTATAATATGATTGCAGATGTAAAAATGCTGGACTTCTTTAAGAATATGACAGGAGTCGGAATCACTGTTATTGTAGTACTCATTTTGTTATCGGTGCTATTCCAGAACTTCTGGTGTAGGTACCTTTGCCCTTACGGAGCACTGATGAGCCTTCTCAGCATCCTTAGCCCTTGGAAGATTCGTCGAAATGCGGACACCTGCATCTCCTGCCAAAAATGTACGGCAGTCTGCCCTAATCAACTCAAAGTGGCTGAAGCTAAAAATGTTTGGTCACCGGAATGTTCGGGATGTCTGAACTGTGTCAAGAGCTGTCCAGTCAAAGGAACCTTAGAATTTAGTTCGCCCGCCACTCATGGAAAAAGATTTATCTTCGATCCTAAAAGAGCGGCTATTGCAATTATTTTAATATGGTTTATGGTTGTCGGGTTGGCAAAGCTTACGGGGCATTGGGAAACTAGTATCCCACCGGAGATGTACAAGATTCTAATTCCACAAGCGAGTCAGTTTAACCATTAAACGCCGACAATAAATGCTAAGCAATTGATGCTAATCATTAAACGCAAATCAGATGGAAATATGGGTTTATGGCACGATGAAAGTAGCGAATCCGGAAATGCGTACATCAAAATATACAAGAATAAGGAGAGGATTTAAGGCGAATAATAATTCGCTAAATCCTCTCCTATACTTTAGGGGGGGAGTCTTTTAGATCATCGAAGATGGAATGGTTCTGACAATCTATCCCTTGCCTTTGAGCGCTTCGTCTAAAGACAAACCATGTCCGTCTCGAGAATCCAAACTGGGGGCTTTATCAGGTTTATGGTTTTGAGAAGGCTTTGTATCAGGATTTGCTGGTCGGTTTGGAAATTTCTTTTCTACCATATGCGCTACCATCCTTTCTTCTCCTTATTTTACCCGTTGATAGAATAATCATGAGTTTCTTAAATAGTATCAATTAGAAAAGCTGATTTTCAAGTCACTTGAACTTTCCTTGACTAAAGGTAATAATAGAGGTAGACAAATAATAAAAGTAGCAACGTACAGCTAGTTATCGCTATACGTTGCTAGTAATTACTCACCTCTGTGAAAGTGGTTACAAAAACAATATCTTAATATCATACTGATTGAAGGGAGCTAACTATGGATATTAATCATGCTATCAAACAGGTTATTCTTCACCACAGAAAGGCGGTTCAGAAAGTTGCCTGGGAGTTTATGGCTGATGTGGATACCTTATACGCTCTGAGGTCTTTATCAGTGAAGATTGAAGACGAGAGCTTCCATGTCTTAGGCGATTCCGATAAATACGTTATTATGGTCAGAAAGTCGTCAACAGATAACGATGTTCTCATGTTTGGCAAAGTAGATAAACATGATTTAGAGAAAACGGTAGAGCGCGATAAAAAAAGAATAGGGCTAGCTATTCTTGCCATAAGACACATCGATGATGAGCAATATATGGATGACTTGTTATTGAAGAGAAAAGAGGAGCTTCTTGACCAATTGATTCTGTGTTTTGAGGATGAAACGTTTAGCTTAGCTGATGGAACCAGCTTTACCCTTCGCGAACTTAAAAGTAACATTGCCTAGTTGCAAATATCCCCATGATTAAAGCATTAAAAAAGGAAGTGCCGCCGAACTACCGTATCACGGTTGTTCGGCGGCACTTCTTTATGCAAGGACACTACGGCAGCATTAGAATTTGAAGATGATCACGAATAGGAGCAATAGTGAAAGTCCCAGTCCTAAGGAATAGCCAATTAACTTTTTCTCAATTGGCAGTAAGTCATACCACTCATCTTCATAGGCTTTCTTCTTGTGCTGAGCAACAGGTTGTTCGGTTTTAATTGACATTTGTATTCCCCCTTACTCAATTATTATACTGTTGGAGGTGTAATTCCATGGTAGAACAGCCAGGAGATGAACAGGCCGACCCAAAGGATAAAACCAAAGAGTGCAATACCATAGACAGCGACGATACGTCCCATACCTTCATCCCAGAGCTTACGCACATTGGTGACTAAGCCGATCGAGAAGAAGCACATTCCAAAGAAGAATGTCCGTAAGGCATTGGCCTCACTAACCCCAGGCTTCAGTTTAGAAACGTCGTCAGGACTAACTACACCAACAAGGAAGAGAATAACAAAGGTTAAGACAAAGCCGATGATGAATTTCGGGAAGCGATTCCAGATCTCGGCGGGATTAACTTTGCCCCTTTCGCCAGTTTGGGCGACTGCGGAATTTTTATCAATCGGGAATACCGACCAAATTACCGCAAGAATGAAGGCCCACACACCAATAAAGATGTCGATAAAGACTTTGGTCGTGGTAGCGACCATCAAGATCCAGCCTTCTTCCCAGTTTACGCCGAGCTCACTCAGAGCACGACCGCGGATTAAGGAATCGGTAATGGCACCAGCTGCGATGGCACCGCCATCACTTTTAACTGCCAGACCCATCCAAGCACCAGCCACCATGGGATCTTTGAATAGCAGGGCTTGCGCTAACCAAGGTAATAATAGGAGCTCAACTGCAACGAAAACGATAATAACAGCAGAAAGGATAATCGGAATAACAGGACGGGCACGAATAGCACTACCGGTGGCGATGGCAGCAGAAACACCGCAGATGGAAATACCGGAGGCTAGGGGAGCTGCCCATTCTGGAGTAAACTTGAAGAATTTACGAGCAATTAAATAAACGACTGGCCAGTAGATTAAGTAGGCTTCAACAACTGCGCAGATACCCCGGATAATAACTGTGGTAGCGAGACCGAAAGCATCCAAGGATTTAAGCGCAATAGATCCACCAAGTACAACGATACCAATCTTAATAAACAACTCTGGTTTCGCTGCTTCTTTTAGATAATCAGCGAATTTCAGGAAGAAGTTTCCGATGATAAGGCCGATAACCATGGCGATGATGTAACCCATCTCGCCTAAGCCCAGTGACCAAGCAATACCATAATTTGCTGTCTTATCCGGTGTAGCACCGATGTAAGCAATATTGCCGATCATCAGACACAATGTGGTCATCCAAAATATGAAGGTAAAACCAACAAAGAACTTTTTCATATTGGCGCCGATGAATTTTGACGCGACACCGATAAGGACTAAGATGAAGACGTAAGTTGCTAGTAATGAAGCAAAACCACTAATTCCGACGCCTTTGGTCACTGGAGCAAAGGCTTTTGCCGGATCGATCCAGACACTTGATTTTGTTACCCAACCGAGTATGTCCATGCCGAAAAATGGTCCTAAGCCTAAAGCGAAAATCAATAACCCTAGCCAGGCCGCCCACCAGTCTTCATTTTGAAGAGCTCTCTTTTTTGCATATGTGTTTACTGTGGACATTTTTGCACCTCCCTGAGATTGTGATAATTAATTTGGAAATTCAAATATAGACTTAATGATTAGGTCTTAAAAGAACTTCTTACGTTACTCACGTTCGTAGGGTAAATACGATGGTTTTCTAATCAATAGGTATTGAAATAGAACTTAACCATTAATGCGCAGCCACACCTCCCAATTAGTGATGGTTTGTGAATGTGAACAGAAGCGGAAAGCAGATTGAGACTCACCTCCTTTTCGACAAAAGATGAGAAAAAACGCACATTCACTAACTAAGTTCATTATAGAACTTTTCTGACAATATGTGAAATATAGTTTTAATATGAAGGCCATTTAAAAAACTTATGGGAGAATTTTGATGTATCTACGCTAATGATCACAATTACTAATTATCACAATTACAAAAGAGAATTTTACAAGGGGGAGAAAATATCCTAGAATTATAAGTGATAATGAGGACAATCTCAATACAATGGGGGGCGAAATTATGTTTCTGGTTTTTTACGCAATATTAGCCATGGTTCTATTTTTAGGTATCTCAGCTTACAAAGCCTATGTGTATACTAAAATGCCTATGCATGGGAGGTTGGATTTATATCCAGTTCCAAAAGAAAAAGGGCATGCCTACGGGGGATCTTATTACGAGCAACAAGAGTGGTGGAGTAAGCCCCATGAAACTTCACTAGCCTCTGAAATAATTGACATGCTCAAAGAAATCCTCTTTATTAAAAAACTCTTCCAAAACCAAAGGTCCCTTTGGTGGTTATCCTACTCCTTACACCTTGGCATTTATCTGATCATCGCTTGGACAGTGCTTTTAGTTGCCGGTGCTGCTACTGAATTTGCCGGGGGAACAGTTGCGGCCAGTGGCTCGGTTTGGGGAATGTTGCTTTATTATTTAACTCCTTTAGTGGGATGGGCAGGATTCGCCTTGGCAGCCTTCGGTGCCCTAACCTTGGTTTTCCGTCGTCTCATGGATTCCACCCTAAAGAAATACACAACTCCTCAGGAATACTTTAATTTATTACTCTTATTCACCGTAACCGCTACGGGTATTGTCGTTTGGGGCGGGGATCTGAGTATGAGCACCGCGCGCCAAGCTATGGCAAATGTGCTATCCTTACAACCCTTGAATGCTAGTTCCTTAATGATTGTGCATATAGTTTTAGCCGGCTTCATGCTTGTCTATATCCCCATGAGCAAAATGAGCCATTATGTGGGCAAATTCTTCAGTTTTCATATGGTTAATTGGGAAAACGATCCCAATCTTCCAGGAAGTAAAATTGAAGAAAAAATTAAGGCTAATGCTCAGAACTCTCCAAAAACCAAATGGGGTGCACCCCATATTTCCGGTCAAGTTACAGCACCAGCAGAGAAAACCTCTGCGCAAGGATAATGAAATTGAAGAAAGGAGTATGACATCATGATCGATTCGAAAAATTTAAAGCCCAGTGATTTGGGGAGAGCGGATGAGCAATTGGTTGTGTTTACCACTGAAGAACTAATGCCCTTGCCAGCTCCTTATGATAAACCTGGATTGGAACCCGACTTCGTACCGGTTAAAGATGCTTGGCGCGAAAAATACTGTACTTCTTTAGATGGATTTGTGGGTATTGATACTCTGACTCGCCCCCAATCCAAAGAGGAAGAAGAAGAGTTTGTTCGTAAATTCTTGACCGGCTTAGAAAAGCTGTTTTCCGATGCGAACAGCGGTATGCTCCAACCCTTAAATCTGACCATGGAGTACTGTGCCAAGTGTGATACCTGCTCCGCTGCCTGCCACATCTATGAAGGTTCGGGCAACAATGAGCTTTATCGACCTATTTTTCGTATCGAAGCTCTTCGGAAACTCTATAAAAAGTACTTTACAACCAGCGGCAAGCTACTGGGTGGTTTCGTAGGTGCAGATCTTGAGGCTACTTGGGAGAGTATCGCTCGTCTTGGCGAATCAGCCTATCGCTGTAACCTCTGCCGTCGTTGCGCCCAAACCTGTCCCCTAGGTTTGGATAATGGCATCATGGCCAAGGAGATTCGGAAAATATTCAGCATGGAGATGGGGATTGCCCCAAGTCCAATTCATAAAAAAGGTACAGAAAACCAGCTCAAAACCGGTTCCTCTACAGGCATGACGAAACCGGTCTTCTTGGACAATATTCAATTTCTAGAAGAAGAAATTGAAGAAAACTATGGTATTAAAATTAAATTTCCTATTGATAAAAAAGGCGCGGATGTCCTTCTGATTCATAACGCCGGTGAATATAATGCTTGGCCGGAAAACCCAATGGCCTTTGCCATTCTATTTGAAGCAGCGGGAATCAACTGGACCCTCAGTAGCGAAATGATGGGCTACGATAGCGTGAACTATGGCATCTGGTACGATGATGCGCAGGCCAAAAAAATTGCTCTAGGCCAGATCAAAGCAGCAAACGAACTTGGAGTCCGCCGTATCGTTCAAGGTGAATGTGGACACGCCCATAAAGCGGGTGCCCTTGTTGCAGACCGTATGGTCCCAGGCTCAAACAAGGTTCCCGTTGAGAGCTTCTTCCCCTTATTGCGAGATATTGTCATGTCAGGGGCGATTAAGTTTGACCCGAGCCGCAATAACTTCCCAGTAACCCTTCATGATCCCTGTAATGTCGTAAGGCAAATGGGAATCGTCATGCCCCAACGGGAAGTACTGCACAAGCTTGCTCCCCAATTCCGCGAAATGACCCCTCATGGTGTGGATAATTACTGTTGCGGTGGCGGTAGCGGTTTTGCGATCATGCATAGCTTTAACTTTGGCGATTTCCGCAATAAAATCAGCGCTCGCAAAAAGTTTGCGCAAATTCTCAACGCCTTCCCAGATACCATGGAAGATCCTAGCATTGTCAAATACGTATGTGCCCCTTGCTCGAACTGTAAAGGGACTATTCGCGACATTTTAGAATACTACGAAGCTACAGAAAAATATAATGTCCAATACAGCGGTCTGATTGAGCTGGTCGTCAATGCCATGGTAGATCTCAAGAAACCATTTTTTGAGTTTTTAAGAGAAGAAGAATAAGTCGTTGAAAATTGTGAAGATGGTAAAGAGGTGGTAGCGTGAAAGTGGTCATCATCGGTGGCGTTGCAGCCGGCCCGAAGGTAGCTGCACGCCTGCGACGACTTTCCATAGAGGCCGAGATAACGATTATTGAAAAAGGCAAACTTGTTTCCTATGGGTCCTGTGGGTTACCTTTTTATGTGGGAAATTCAGTACCGGAAATCGACGATCTCCTGAAGACTACAGCCGGATTAATCCGTGATCCTCAGTTTTTTAAGGACCAAAAGGGAGTTAATATTCTCACCGAGACTGAGGCTATAGCGATCGATCGCCGGCATAAAAATGTAAAGCTTCGTGATCTTACTACCGGGGAAGAAAGGGAACTGGACTATGATTATTTAGTTCTGGCTACGGGTGCAACAGAGGTTGTACCCCCCCTACCCGGTATTGAGGCAAAGAATGTGTACACCTTGCACCATCCTGATGCTGCAGTTCAAATAAGATCACTGATCCGGGAGAAAAAGATTAAGCATGCCACAGTGATTGGAGCCGGCTTGATTGGCATTGAAACAACGGACGCCATCCTCAGTCGCCAAACCAAGGTTGCCTTATGTGAGAGCCAATCAACTGTACTTCCGAAATTACTTGATCCGGACATGGCTATTCTCCTTGAGAGTAGGATGCGCGACCGCGGCATTGATCTGCACTTAGGTTCCCCGGTGAAGGCCCTCAAAAAAGATGATGAGAATAACGTCAATCGAGTCGTGTTAGAAAATGGCGAAGTTGAAACAGAGCTTGTCGTCATAGCCGTGGGGGTCAGACCAGAAGTCAGCCTAGCCAGACAGGCCGGTCTCACTATCGGCGTGACTGGAGGCATACAGGTCAATCAGTACCTGCAAACGGACGACCCTTATATCTTTGCCGGTGGGGACTGTGCTGAGCAGATTCATCATGTGACAGGTGGCAAAGCCTACGTACCCTTAGCTTCCACAGCGAATAAACAAGGCCGAGTCATTGCCGACAATATCGCAGGACGCAAGACAGAGTTTCCGGCGATTTGTGGGACCTCTGTCCTGCAAGCCTTTGATTTGAATATCGGTCGGACAGGACTAGGGGAATTGGAAGCAAGGCAACTGGGCTACGACGTGATGACAAGCTTAAGCACCGGATTGGATGCTACACACTACTATCCGGTTCATGATTCCGTCACCATCAAGCTTATTGCTGAGGAGTCTACGGGACGCTTACTGGGAGCTCAAGTCTGTGGTCAGGGGGAAAGCATCAAGCGCCTAGACGTCTTAGCCACGATCCTTCACTTTAATGGCACGGTGAGTGATATTAGCAACTTGGATTTAGGCTATGCACCCCCCTTCGCCACAGCGATTGATGTGCTTATTCATGCGGCAAATACTTTTGAAAACAAGCAGCTGGGATTGGTCAAAACCATCACCCCCCTTGAACTCTTAGAGCGAGTTAAACAAGGAGAACAATTCCACCTAGTTGATGTTCGCGAGGATGAGGAAGTCAAGGCGACTCCTTTTACAGGCTCTAATCTGAGGGAGATCCCCTTAGGAGAACTTAGAAATCGCTACCAAGAAATCCCCAAGGGAGGCGATGTGATTTCTGTATGTCAGCTCGGCATTAGAAGTTACGAGGCGGCATGCTTTCTTAAGGAAAAAGGCTTTAAGGATGTGAGTTTTCTGGAGGGGGGGATGTCTATTTGGGAAGCTCTACGCTACCAATTGCTTGAGTACATTGTTCAATAATATACAATGAGGATTTTGAATCGTGCGATTGCAATTATGTATTGTACACTACAAGTAAATTATAGTTAAATAGAGTCAGATAGTGTAAGTTCACACAAGGGTAATCTATTAAAGGTGGTGAGGGAAGATGTATATAGTTGCTGTTGATCCAGATACATGTTCAGGTTGCGATGCGTGTGCAGATAGCTGTCCAGCACACCTTCTCAAATTCGTTGATGGCAAGACCGAAGTTGTCGGTGATGAGACAGAATGTATGGGTTGTGAAAGTTGTATTACCATATGCCCAACAGGTGCAGTTTCGATAACCGAAATGTAAAAATCTAAAATCTTTGTATTGGAGGTAAGGTCATGGCTGATAAGAAAACCCCTCAATTGGACGAGTTACAAAATGGACAATGGCCCAGCTTTGTAACAGAAATTAAAAGAGCCGCCGTGAAGAATGAAGCCTCGAAGGATCTTCTTCACCTCTTGGAAAGATCCTACGAGGAAAAGCGCGGACACTGGAAACATGGTGGTATCGTCGGTGTAAAAGGATATGGTGGCGGCGTTATTGGTCGTTACACCGACCTGCCCGAAGATTATCCTCATTTGCAAGCATTCCATACCGTGCGGATTAACGCACCCAGTGGTTGGTTCTACAGCACAGACTCCTTGCGTAAAATCTGCGATATCTGGGAAAAACGTGGTAGCGGACTCATGAACCTCCACGGAGCAACCGGTGACGCAATCTTACTAGGAACCACTACCGATCAGCTCCAACCCATCTTTGATGAGTTAAGTGAAGAAGGATTTGACCTTGGTGGCTCAGGATCAGACTTAAGATCCCCCAGCTGCTGTGTAGGACCTGCACGTTGCGAGCATGCCTGCTATGATACCTTAGAAGCTTGCTACAACATCACCAACGCCTTCCAAGATGAGTTGCATCGCCCCATGTGGCCCTATAAATCTAAGATTAAATTTTCTGGTTGCGCTAATGATTGTACCGCTTCCATCGCACGTGCAGACTGCGCGGTTATCGGAACTTGGAGAGATTCCCTCATCATTGATCCGGAAGAAGTCAAAAAGTATGCAGCCAGTGGCATGAATATCCAACATGTTTGTGACGGTTGTCCTACTGATGCATTGAAGTACAATGCCGAAACCCAGGAACTAAGTGTAATCGCTAAAGATTGTTCCCGTTGTATGCATTGCATCAACAGAATGCCAAAAGCTATTACTCCTGGCAAAGACAGAGGAGCTACCATTCTGATCGGTGGTAAATCCACCATCGTTCAATCAGCCTTCATGGGTTGGGTCATCGTTCCTTTCATGAAAATGGAAGAAGCAGACGATTTCGAAGAGTTCAAAGATGTAATCACCCGCATCTGGGAGTGGTGGGATGAAAATGGTAAGACACGTGAGAGAATTGGGGAAACCATTTATCGTCTTGGCATGAGCAAATTCCTCACCGAAGTTGGCTTGCCTGCAGTACCTCAAATGGTCTATCGTCCACGTGCTAACCCTTATGTCTTCTGGCCTGAAGACGAAATCAAAAAATAAAATAATCAGATAGAGGTGAATAATAATGGCTATATTAGATCAGGGACCTCTCAATTATAAAGAGAACATTCCACCGATTATCGTCGATAATTATGGAAAATGGCGTTACCATGAAAACCCTAAAGCGGGTGTTTTAAAACACGTTTCCGAAACCGGTGCAGAGCTCTATAGTATTCGCGTAGGTTCTCCTCGTCTTGTCAGTATCGATTTTGTTCGTGATATCTGCAAACTAGCTGATGAATATTGCGATGGCTATCTTCGTTTCACAACTCGTCATAATGTCGAATTTCTAGTATCTGATGCTGCTAAGGTTGAGCCTCTTATCGCCGCCCTCGGTGCTATAGGTCTGCCTGTCGGTGGTACCGGTGCTTCCATCAGCAACATCGTTCATACTCAAGGTTGGGTTCACTGCCATACCCCGGCTACCGATGCTTCCGGCGTCGTGAAAGCCGTCATGGACGATCTCTATGAATACTTTGTCGATATGAAACTGCCAGCCCAATTAAAAATGAGCCTCGCTTGCTGCCTTAACATGTGCGGAGCTGCTCACTGCAGTGACTTGGCGATCGTTGGCGTTCACAGAACACCTCCCCGTATCGATCATGAAAAAATTCGTAAAGGCACAGAGATTCCTAGTCTCGTAGCTTGTTGCCCCACTGGCGCTATTCGTCCGAACCCTAAAGAGAAGAGCGTTCTTGTTAACGAGGCAAAATGTATGTATTGCGGAAACTGCTATACCATGAACCCAGGAATGGAAATCATCGATCCTCAAAATGACGGTATTGCCATTCTTGTTGGTGGTAAAGTAGCTAATGCACGTACGAATCCTATGTTCTCCCGGATGGTCATTCCTTTCATCGAAAACAACCCACCTCGTTGGCCGGAAGTTACTAGCGCAGTCCGCAACATCGTTGAGACTTGGGCTGCCAATGCACGCAAAGGTGAAAAGATGGGCGAATGGATTGAAAGAATCGGTTGGGAGAGATTCTTTACTTTAACTGGTATTGAGTTCTCCGATAAACTTATCGATGATTTTATCTTCTCCAGAGAAACCTTCCGCACCGGAGCTGCTTTCAAATACGAGTAGGCTCGATAAACTCATTGTGATGTAATAAATTTTAAATAAATTATAGGGGGAATAGGATATGCAAAAAGGAGCTGCCGACCCCGTTATCAAAGAAAAGGTCTTAGCCTACTTAGATACCGTCGAGAAGGCAAAAAGCAAAGAGATTGCAGCGGCAATCGGTGAAAAGAAATCCGACGTCGATAATGCGGTCAAAGAGCTTGCCATGGAGGATTTGGTTGAATATCTTTACATCACCACTACCTTCGTTGCCCTCAAAGGCAAAGTCAAAGAGCCAAGCTAAACCTTGCCGGACAAAACACACAACGGATCCCGATGCAGGAGTACTCCTCCTGCATCGGGGAAACTCCTTCTCATAATAAATATCAAGGAGTTGGCTTAAATGGACAAAGCCTTAAGAAGTCTCCTCACAGAAAAAAAGTCAAATATCATCCGAAAATGGCAACATGAGATTGTAAATAGCTATCCCAAAGACACGGCAAGATTCTTAAAGGAACAAAATGATGTATTTGCCAACCCGGTAGGGAATACCATGACCCTTGGCATTGAACAAACCTTTACAGCGCTGCTTCAAGATGATGAATCCATTGAAGTGCATTCATTTCTGAAGGATATCCTTAAGGTACGAGCTGTACAGACCTTTACCCCTTCACAGGCTGTAAATTTTGTTTTCTTATTAAAAAAGATAATTCGAGAAGAACTGGGCAAGGCGGCTGAGGATGAACACATCTCTAAAGCCCTGCTAGAGCTTGATGTTGAAATTGACCAGTTGGCACTCGCTTCTTTTGATATATATTCCGCATGTCGCGATAAGCTAGCGGACTTAAAAACTATGGAACTAAGAAATATGACCTATCGGCTATTGCAGCAAGCCAATTTGGTGACGGAGCGTCCCGATATTGACACCTCCGAGCTAAAAGCACCAGAAGGCAGCGCATACGAGCAGTTTGTGGTCAAAACCAAGAGAAAAGAGGGTGTAAAGTGAAAGCCTTATTTTCTTTAATCGCTTTCTCAATACTGATATTGATCCCATTGGTTGGTGTGGAATTTGCTAATTTACAGTTCCTATTCGGCATTATTCTTCCATATCTAGCCCTCGCCGCTTTCTTAGCGGGATTCATTTATCGAATTATGGGTTGGGCACGTTCTCCAGTACCTTTTAGAATTCCAACCACCATTGGTCAAGAGAAATCCTTTGATTGGATTAAACAGAATAAGATTGAAAACCCTACCACGAACTGGGGGGTCATCGTCAGAATGGCCTTGGAAGTTTTGTTCTTCCGCTCCCTGTTCAGAAATTCCAAGACTGAGCTTAGAAATGGTGAGAATGGTCCAAAGGTTGCTTATGGATCGAGCAAATGGCTCTGGCTCTTCGGTCTTTTGTTTCACTGGTCTTTGCTGATCATTTTGATTCGTCATTTGAGATTATTTTTGGAGCCAGTTCCAGCCTTCGTAAGTTCTCTCGATCAGCTGGATAGCTTCTTCCAGATTGGCTTGCCGGCTCTTTATATCACCGATATGTTTATTGTCTTGGCCCTAACCTATCTCTTCTTGCGGAGAGTTGTTGTGCCACAAATAAAGTACATCAGTTTAGCTGCGGACTACTTCCCTCTCTTTATGCTGATGGGAATTGCCGGTACCGGAATGCTTATGCGCTATATTTACAGAGTAGATATCGCCACAATCAAGGAATTTACCGTCGGTTTACTTACCTTTACCCCTCATATTCCTGAGGGAATCGGCACCATCTTCTATGTGCATTTATTCTTAGTCAGTTGCTTATTCGCTTACTTCCCATTAAGTAAGCTGATGCATATGGGAGGAATCTTCATGAATCCTACCCGAAATATGAAGGCTAACAATCGTATGGTCAGACATATCAATCCCTGGAACTATCCTGTTGCAGTCCATACCTACGAAGAGTATGAAGATGATTTTAGAGAAAAAATGATAAAGGCGGGTATACCGGTAGAAAAGGAGTGAGGTGAGACAGATGGCAAAATTTAAACTACCTAGTGCCGAAGAACTAGCAAATATTGATTATACACCAAGCTCCACAGAATGGTTCGATACCCCTACAACCTTTGAACCGGGTACCTTCTGCTGGGGTGCAAAAGGAAAGGACTTAGAAATCGTAGGCTTTCCTAATGCTCGGGATTGGTCTCCGGTCGATGAAGATTGGCAGCTTCCGGAGAATTGGCAGACGACGATCATCGAAGGAATCGGTGAGAGACTGAACAAATATCGTTCATTCAAGATCATGATGGACATCTGTGTTCGTTGCGGAGCCTGTGCGGATAAATGCCATTTCTATATTGGTACAGGAGATCCCAAAAATATGCCTGTGCTCAGAGCGGAATTAATTCGTTCAGTCTATCGCAGGTACTTTACCAAATCAGGTAAGTTCTTGGGACGCTTGGCAGGCGCGCGAGATCTAACCCCGGAAGTCATCAAGGAATGGTGGTATTACTTCTATCAATGTACAGAATGTCGTCGTTGCTCGGTCTTTTGTCCTTATGGAATTGACCAAGCAGAGATTACCATCATCGGTCGCGAATTACTCAACCTTCTAGGGCTGAATATCCATTGGATTTCTAATCCTGTGGCGAACTGTTACATGAAGGGTAACCACTTAGGCTTAGAACCCCATGCCATCACCGGCAATATTGAAATGATGTGTGATGACATTGAAGACATCACCGGCATTCGTATCGAGCCGAGCTTTAACCGTAAAGGCGCGGAGATCCTCTTCGTCACTCCCTCCGGGGACTTGATGGGGGACCCAGGTATCTATACCTGTATGGGCTATCTCATGCTCTTCCACGAATTAGGTCTTGATTATACTTGGAGCACCTATGCCTCGGAAGGTGGAAACTTTGGCTTCTTTACCTCCAATGAGATGGCTAAACGCTTGAATTCTAAGATTTATGCAGAAGCAAAACGCTTAGGCGTTAAATATATCATCGGTGGCGAATGCGGCCATATGTGGCGGGTCATCAATCAGTACATGGGTACATGGCAGGAACCAGCTGATTTCCTTGAAGTTCCTGTATCACCGATCACCGGAACTCGCTTTGAAAATGCTGCTTCCACCAAGATGATTCATATCGCAGAATTTACTGCGGATTTGATAAAACATGGCAAGCTAAAACTTGATCCTTCCCGCAACGATCACCTCAAGGTAACGTATCACGATTCTTGCAATACCTCCCGCGGCATGGGACTGCTGGAAGAGCCTCGTTATATCATCAAAAACGTGTGCAATAACTTCTACGAGATGCCGGAAAATACGATCCGCGAAAAAACCTTCTGCTGTGGCGGCGGTTCCGGACTGAATGCCTCGGAGAACATGGCAGAGCGTATGACAGGTGGTTTCGCTCGAGCAAATGCCGTAAAGCATGTTCAGGACAAATATGGGGTCAACATGTTAGCTAACATCTGCGCAGTGGACAGAGCTTCTTTCCCAGCACTTATGGATTACTGGACACCTGGCGTAGGAGTTACTGGAGTTCATGAACTGGTAGCCAATGCCCTAGTCATGACAGGTGAAAAGGAAAGAACAACGGATCTGCGCGGCGAAGATTTACCCGAAAAGGGGGTAACGTCCGATGAGTAAAGGCGGCAAAACAATCGGTGGCCTTCTGATCTTTTTGGTTATCGCCATCATGCCCTTCCTTTATAACATGGGAAAGGCAGATGCCAAGCCTGTGATTGATACGGATACTCCTAAAATCCAAGAATTAGGCGCAACCGAATGTATCGAATCTACAGAATACATGAGAGAAAATCATATGCAGCTCTTGCTGGAATGGCGAGATTCTGTGGTTCGTGATGGCAAAACAACCTACATCAATAGCCAAGGAAAAGAGTTTGAGATGAGTCTCCAAGAATCTTGCTTGAGCTGTCATAACGACACGCCCCAAACAGTCTACTATACCGCTGAAACTGCTAATCAAGGCGATAACCAGTTCTGCTACTCTTGCCATGATTATGCATCCGTGGAACCTGACTGTTGGAGTTGCCATGCTGGGCCAAGGGAGGCAGTGAAATGAGCATCAATCGACGGGATTTTCTGAAGAAAGCAGGAGTGATTACCGCCCTAGGATTGGGAGGAGCGATTACTCTGGATGCCTTTGAGGTCTTAGAACCCCTCAAAGCAGCAGATTTTACTAGCCCTGAGGATCTAACCGGTAAACGTTGGGCACTAGTCATTGATATGAGTAAGTTAACCCAGACCGATATCGACGAGGTTATCGCTAGTTGCCATGATCTTCACAATGTTCCTGATATGGGAAATCCGAAGGATGAGATCAAGTGGATCTGGACCGATACGTATGAACATGTCTTCCCTGGTATCGAAAACCATTACTTGGATGAAACCACGGAGAAGATGCCGTTTTTAACCCTTTGTAATCATTGTGATAAACCACCCTGTGTACGGGTATGTCCTACTAAAGCTACCTTCAGACGGGAAGATGGCGTCGTCGGCATGGATATGCACCGTTGCATCGGTTGCCGCTTCTGTATGGCGGCCTGCCCCTATGGAGCGCGGAGCTTTAACTACTGGGATCCGACACCCCATATTAAGGAGATCAATCCGGACTATCCCCGCCGTTCTAAAGGAGTCGTGGAGAAATGCAACCTTTGCATGGACCGCATCGACCAGGGCCTAGAACCTGCCTGTGTGGAAAAATCTAAAGGAGCAATTGTCTTTGGTAACTTGTCAGATCCTGATTCCGCAGTAAGAAAGTTATTAAGTAGCAATTTTTCCATTCGCCGTAAGCCTGAACTAGGCACTCAGCCCAGCGTCTATTACTTGATCGGGGGTGAGGAGCGTGCTTGAGAAAGCTTTATCCGGCAGTAAACGATATTGGCTGTGGATCGGCTTCTTACTAGCCGTGATTTTCATAGGCTTCCTAGCCTATCTGAGACAATATCAGGAGGGCTTAGGTGTCACCGGCATGAGCAGAGACGTATCCTGGGGGATTTATATTTCCCAGTTTACCTTCTTAGTAGGTGTTGCAGCCTCGGCAGTTATGGTGGCCATTCCCTATTACCTTCACAACTATAAAAAGTTTGGCAAAATCGTTATTCTCGGTGAATTCCTAGCTGTTCCTTCTGTCATTATGTGCATCCTGTTTATTTTTGTCGACTTGGGACGCCCTGACAGAATTATGAATGTAATCTTACATCCCACCCCTAATTCCGTTATGTTCTGGGATATGTGTGTACTAATGGGGTATTTACTTCTTAACCTAGTCATCGGTTGGACCGCTTTAGGCGCAGAACGCAAAGGATTTCCACCGCCGGCTTGGGTGAAGCCCTTAATCTATCTCTCTATACCTTGGGCCGTTAGTATTCACACTGTCACAGCATTTCTTTACGCCGGCATGCCGGGCAGACATCTCTGGCTCACCGCCATCATGGCCGCACGCTTCTTAGCCTCTGCTTTTGCCGCCGGACCTGCCTTACTCATTCTGCTTTGCCTGATTGTCCGGAAGGTAAGTACCTTTGACCCCGGCAAGGAAGCTATCCAATCCTTAGCTAAAATCGTGACTTATGCTATGATTGCCAATGTATTCTTCTACATTCTAGAGTTCTTCACCGCTTTCTATAGCAATATTCCTGGTCACATGCATCCCTTACAGTACCTCTTCGTTGGTTTAGAGGGTTACAATAATCTGGTACCCTTTATGTGGGTAGCCACCATTCTGGCCTTCGTCGGGATCTTCCTCTTACTGGTCCCGAAATATCGGCGGAATGAAAAAATCTTACCGTTTGCTCTTATCTCTGTCTTCATAGCAGCTTGGATCGATAAGGGGTTAGGGTTGGTCATCGGCGGTTTTGTTCCCACACCATTAGAACATGTTGTGGAATATTACCCGACGCTCACAGAGTTTGGCGTTACCATGATGGTATATGCTATCGGTGCCCTGCTTATCACGATCTTCTATAAAGCTGTTATCGGTGTCAGAGAAGAGATATAAATGTTATCACAAAAAAACTCATAATAAAGAACAAGGAGGAATTTTAAAATGGCTGAATTAGTTGTTAATGGAGTGTCCTACGAGTTGGATGAGGATGGCTTCCTAGAAGATGCTTCTGTATGGAACGAGGATGTAGCGAGAGCTTTAGCTCCTAACGAGGATGTTCCGGAGCTCACAGAAGAGCACTGGAAAATGATCAACTACCTTCGTGATTACTATGATCAATACGGAGTTGCCCCCATGGTTCGTAAACTTCTTAAAGACACCGGGTACACTCAAAAAACCATTTATGAACTGTTCCCTACAGGCCCTGGAAAGGGTGCCTGTAAAATTGCCGGACTTCCAAAACCAACCGGTTGCGTTTGATTCATAGTCGTCCATAGAGGCCCCAATAGAGAAAGGTGTGGTGGGATTATGTCTAACATCAAGGATCAGGATATACAACAACTAAACAATCTCCATGTCCCGCGTATCGTTATTGGGGCCCCTCAGGGGCGCAGTGGCAAGACAACCTTTACCTTAGGGCTCTTAAGAGCCCTAAGACGAAGTGGACACAAAGTCCAGCCCTACAAGAAAGGGCTGGATTTTATCGACCCTAGCTGGCATACTGCAGCAGCGGAGAGGGTGTCGCGGAACCTCGACCCTTTCCTTATGAGTAAGGAAGATATTTGCCGTTCAGTAGCACTACATTCTTCAGATTGCGAGGTCAGTGTCATTGAGGGCTCTATGGGTCTTTATGATGGCTCAGATATCCAAGGTAGCACCTCCACAGCAGAAATTGCCAAAATTACCCGATCCCCCCTCCTCTTAGTTTTGGATGCGACGAGAATTACTCGTAGCGCCGCTGCTATTGTGATGGGGTGTCAACATTTTGACCCGGAAATCAATATTGCCGGCGTCATCCTCAATAAAGTTGCGCGTTCACGTCATGAGAAGGTTGCTCGGGAAGCCATCGAAACCTATTGTCAGATTCCTGTCCTCGGGGCGATCCCTAAAGATGCGCAGATTTCCATACCGGATCGGCATTTAGGTCTTGTTATGAATGGGGAGATGGCAGAGACGGAACGATTACTCAATCATATTGGCGACGTTATTAGTGAAAATGTTGACTTGTCGAGGATACTCAGTATTGCTCAAGCTGCGCCATCTTTTGAAGTTTTTCCTCAGGCTGAGTATTTTAGCTTATCTGGTTATAGCCTGAAAGCGAAAAGTCTCTCTAATCCGCGTATTGGCGTAATTCGTGACGCAGCCTTTAGCTTTTACTACCCGGAAAATTTAGAGATGCTGGAGTCCATGGGAGCAGAGCTGTTTTATTTTAGCGCGCTCACCCAAGAGGCTTTGCCACAGAATCTTGATGCACTCTATATTGGTGGAGGATTCCCAGAAGTCTTTGCTGAGCAATTAACGCAAAATGTGACTTTACGTGAAGATATTCGGAGAGCCGGAGAAGATGGCATGCCCATCTACGCCGAATGCGGAGGCTTGATGTATCTCGGTCGCAGCATTTATACAGGTGAAAGCCAATATGACATGGTGGGGTTGCTTCCTCTAGATACGCAAATGCAAAAGAAGCCACAAGGGCATGGCTATACCGTGCTCAGGGGATCGGAGGACAACCTTTGGTTTAAGCAAAGTGTAGTTCGTGGACATGAGTTCCATAACTCCAAGGTCATCAATCTGGACAAAAGTAAGATAAACTTTGGATTTAAAGTTGAGCGTGGACATGGCATTGATGGAGAGAATGAAGGCATTTGCTATAAGAATGTTTTTGCGGCCTATAATCATATTCATGCTATAGGATGTCCTCAGTGGGCTGAGCAAATGTTAATTATGGCCCACGACTATCATAAACCAGAGAAAGCGAATAGCTTGCCTAAGCCTAGGCTCACCCGAGTGAGCAAGTATCAATTGGCATAACTACTTGTTAGCACTTATGCATTGATTTTTAAGTTTTTTATCTAAGTTATTTAAGCTGCTGCTTTAACTTGAATGGTAACTATTTGTATTACCAATAGCCATAAAATTTTGTTATAATGAATTAAGGCTTGAATAAGCTTGAAATAATATATACTTATCGATACTACTCGTTCGAGGGAGTTCTTTAGGTGAAAGGAGAAAATCTTTATGTTCGAGCAGCAGTTTATAGTTTTCAAAGAAGTAGCTGACACAAAGAACATTACCCTTGCAGCAAAGAGACTTCATATGAGTCAGCCCAGTATCAGTTTACAGATTCAAAATCTTGAGGGTCAGTACAACACACGGTTTTTTAACCGGACGAATAAGGGAGTCAGTCTCACTAAGGCAGGAGAGGTTTTTTATAGCCATGTTTGTGAGATACTGGACATACTTGATAAGGCACAACATCAAGTAAGTGAGCTGGATGAGGAGCGGCGCGGAGAAATTCACCTAGGTGCGACCTTAACCATCGGCGAGTATGTTCTCCCCAATCTTCTCGCTTACCTATCGTCAAAGTTGCCTGATGTCGATTTTAAAGTCAAGATAGCCAATACGGAAGTCATCGACCAAGATGTCATTGAGGGAAAAATCCACATCGGTCTAATTGAAGGCCCCGAGCCAAAGGGCAGAGGGGTTATTGTAGATAAATTCTGGGAAGATGAGCTGGTGGTAGTCGTACCCCATTTTCATCCCTGGGCAGAGTATGATAGCATTCAATTGTCCGAATTGCCCTATGAGCGCTTTGTAACGCGGGAAGTTGGGTCGGGCACCAGAAAAACCATGGAGATGGCTTTAGTGGAACGAGGTCTCGATCCGGCAAAACTGAATATCGCCATGGAGCTGGGCAGCACCCAAGCCATTAAGCAGGTGGTATGTGCCGGACTGGGGATTACGATTATCTCTGCCCTGACCGTGCGTAAAGAATGCGCCCAAGGAATCCTTAAGGCCCTTCGTATCCAAGATGATCCCGTTTATCGCCCCCTGAATATCCTCACCTTGGCGAAATCTTCTCAGACGAAATATGAACGGACCTTTATCAATTTCTTGCACAACCAGAAGCTCCTTACGGAAATTCTGACGCAAAACTACTGTGCTGAAGGAATGCGTTATATAGATGTCGCTAGGACAGCCTGCGATAAGTGAGGTAATGATGCTGGAAGATAAGCGAATCGGCTTAGTTCAGATGGAAGCCCGAGTAGGGGAAACCCGCTCGAACCTTAACGCGATTATCAGATGTGCGGAAAAAGCGTCTAAGCAAGGAATTGAACTCTTGTGTTTTCCGGAAAGTGCCCTTCATGGTTATTCACCCGCCGATTCAAGTGAAATTGGCGATTCACTGGATAGTCCAAGGCTTAAGGAGCTCAAAGAATGTGCAAGAGATTTTAATCTTATTTTGCTGGTGGGCATGGTCGAGCAGATAGGTAAGGGTCAAAACCCTTACTTATCTCATCTCATCCTTTTTCCTGATCAGGAAAATGCCGTGTATCGCAAGGTGCATCTTGGCCGCAGTGAACAGAATTATTTTACTCCCGGCTCCCAGTTCCCTGTATTTATGGGTAAGGGAGTCTGTTTTGCAGTAGGCATCTGCTGGGATTGGCATTTCCCTGAGATGGCGGCCATTTATTCCTTGAAGGGTGCCGAGCTGCTTTTTGCACCTCACGCATCACCTGTGGTAGCAGGTGATCGAAAAGAAATCTGGAAGCGCTATCTGGGTACTCGAGCCTATGATAACTCTACTTATCTGGGAGCTTGCAATCTTATAGGTCCGAATAACCGCGGCAAGGTATTCAGTGGTGGAGCCTTGGCTTTTGGCCCAAAGGGAGAGATATTGGCCGAAAGCTTTCACACTCCAGAGGATGACTATACCGAGGAAATTCTTATTGCTGATCTTTCGGCGACGAAGATCAACGCTTTACGCAGCGCCGAGCGGGTCTCCATGAAGCAGACGTTTTTTTTGGCAGACCGTCGTAAGGAGCTCTATGGAGAGCTCTTAGAGTTAGAAATACCAAAGTAGATGTAAAAAATAGTGACTAAGCTACTCGACCCAGACAGGATTTTTATTCATCAGTGGTGCCGCCCTAGCTGCACGGAAGACTGATGCGTATAAAAAGAAAGGCAAATCGCCTTTCTTTTTTTATTCCTTGCTCAAATTTTGTCGAACGATTTATGGACAAGGCCATACGAAAGCGTGCGAAGAGGAACGAGGGACGTAAAAAGAGAGTAATGGGGAAAAAGGGGGAAAATTCGTTTTGACATCCATATCTAGTGTTGATAATATGAACTAGACACTAGATGTAGGGGGTGATGACTTGCATTGCCCATTTTGTGGGAACGATGAGACAAAGGTCCTAGAATCCCGTCAAGTGGAAGAAGGAACAGCTGTCCGTCGGCGCCGGGAATGCGATCATTGTTCACGACGGTTTACGACCTTTGAAAAATACGAAGACATGCCCTTGGTTGTGGTTAAGAAGGACGGAAGACGCGAAGAATTTTCCCGGGGAAAGCTGAAGGCAGGAATCTTAAGAGCCTGTGAGAAACGGCCGGTCTCTGTCGAACAAATTGAGAATATGGCTTACGAGATAGAAAAGAATCTTCGTAACGGCCACGATCGCGAAGTTCCCAGCAAGAGCATAGGCGAAGCGGTCATGAATAACTTGGTCCATCTAGATGAAGTAGCCTACATACGCTTTGCTTCAGTTTACCGCGAATTTAAGGATGTCCAACGTTTTTTGCAGGAGCTCCACGAGCTTGTAGAAAAAAAGGGAAATAACTAATTCCAGGCTTAATCTTTGGGAAGATTTAAGTTTATTAGTGATGCAGGGCAATTGGGAAAAGTGCCCATTTTTAGTCCCTAAGACTGGAAAAATTAGGCCCTGAGACCTATCCTAAAAGTACGGGATTTCAGCCAAAATAGAAGAGAAGAGTTTTTGAGAGAAAGTTGGGGATTAATGTTGAGTTTCGTAGAATCATTACCAAAAACTTGGCTCAGAGCCAACCTGACACCGAATGCCCGGGTTATTTTAGAAAAGCGTTACCTCAAGCAAGAGAATGGGAAAGTAGCCGAGAGCCCGGAAGAAATGCTTTACCGGGTGGCTTCTGTCATCGCCCAAGTCGAAGAGAAGTTCGGCAAAGGGAAAAAAGAAGTCAAAGAGCTGACTAAAGCCTTCTATGAGATGATGGCCAAGCTAGAATTTATGCCCAACTCCCCAACCTTGATGAATGCAGGACGTGACCTAGGTCAGCTCAGTGCCTGCTTTGTGTTGCCGATCGACGACAGTATGGAAGAGATTTTCGATGCCATTAAAAACGCAGCGATTATTCATAAATCGGGTGGAGGGACAGGCTTCAGCTTTTCCCGTTTACGCCCAAAAAATAGCACCGTCCGTTCCACCGGTGGTGTAGCATCCGGCCCGGTATCCTTTATGAAGGTCTTTAATGCCGCTACGGAAGCGGTGAAGCAGGGGGGAACCCGCCGTGGGGCAAATATGGGAATCCTGCGGGTAGACCATCCGGATATTCTGGAATTCATTACTTGTAAAGAGGACAACAAAGAAATCACCAACTTCAATATTTCCGTAGGAATTACGGAAGCATTTATGAAAGCCGTCCAAGAAAAGGCTCACTATAACCTAATCGACCCCCATTCCAAAGAAGCTGTAGGACAGCTCTACGCACCTGACGTGTTCACAATGATCGTAGATCGTGCATGGAGAAATGGCGAGCCGGGCATCATCTTTATTGATCGCCTCAATCGGGATAATCCTACCCCTCAGCTGGGTGAGATCGAAGCCACCAATCCCTGTGGTGAGCAGCCCCTGCTCCCCAATGAAGCCTGTAACTTGGGCTCCATTAACCTTAAGCTCATGGTGACTGAAAAAGATGGTAAAGTCGTGGTGGATTGGGAGCGCTTAAGCGCAATCACGCGCACGGCGACCCGCTTCTTAGATAATGTTATCGAAGCCAACACTTATCCTCTGCCGGCTATTGAAGCGATGGTGAAGGGCAACCGGAAGATTGGCTTGGGCGTTATGGGCTTTGCCGATATGCTGATTCTCCTTCAGACTTCCTATGCTTCTGAGGAGGCCGTAGAATATGCTGAGAAGATTATGAACTTCATTCAGACTGAAGCTAGATTAGAATCCCAAAGCTTAGCTGAAGAGAGAGGAACCTTCCCTAACTATAAAGGCTCCATCTATGATGGTGTCCGTCCTCTGCGCAATGCAACTCTGACCACTATCGCACCTACGGGGACCATCTCCATGATCTGTGGAGCGTCCAGTGGGGTAGAGCCTCTGTTTGCCGTAGCCTATACCAAGACCGTCATGGACGGGACTCCTTTGATCGAAGTGAATCCTATCTTCCAAAGCTTCGCCGAAGAGTATGGATTCGATTCTCCGGAGCTTATGCGAAAGATTGCCGAAAAGGGAACAGTGCTAGGGGTCTCGGAAGTTCCGAATTGGGTTCAGGAGGTCTTCGTCACTGCTCAGGAGATCGATCCCGAATGGCATATCCGTATCCAGGCAGCCTTCCAAAAGTACACAGACAATGCTGTGTCCAAGACGATTAACTTTGCCAATGAGGCTACTCATGAAGATATAGCAAAGGCTTATGAATTGGCTTATGAGCTTAATTGTAAAGGCTTAACTGTCTACCGTGATGGAAGTCGTGAAGAACAAGTTCTCTCGACTGGAATTGCCAAAAAGACAGACGAGAAGGCAACAGAAGCCAAGGGACAAGCTTCTAATATGGAGAATTCTGATGAGTTCGTCATTCCTAAGGTGCCTTTCATTCCGGAAGTGAACACCGTTTTACCTCGTCCCCGTCCGACCACTACGACTGGGGTCACGGAGAAGATTCGTATCGGCTGCGGAAATCTCTATGTGAGCGTCATGGCTGATGAAAAGGGAATCTGCGAGATTTTCACCAACACCGGCCGGGCAGGTGGCTGTTCCTCTCAGTCTGAGGCGACAGCTCGCTTGATCTCCATCGCTCTTCGTTCCGGTATCTCCGTCGATGCCATCATCGAGCAAGTCAAAGGCATCCGTTGTCCCGCTTGTATCCGTCGCGAAGGGGTCAAAGTCACCTCCTGCCCCGATGCGATTGCCCGGGTCATTAAGGAATATGTCGAACTAGGCAAAGGGAAAATAAATTCAGTGACCATTAAAGCCGAACCAGAAGTAGAAGAGAAGCCCGTCCAAAGCAAGAGTGCCTCTTTTACCGGTGGTCAAAAGATCCGCTCTACAGTGGCCGAGGCCAATTCCTGCCCAGAGTGCGGCATGGGAATCAATCACGAAAGCGGTTGCGTTGTCTGCACCCATTGCGGATATTCAAAATGCGGTTGATATCATGTTCACTGATAATAAAGTCGGACGCTATTGGGCAATAGAAATTACGTCTTAAGAAGTTAATAATTATTTTAACTTAACCAAATACATCTTAGCCAATAACTCAAATATTACGGTTATTGGCTTCTTTTTTATTATCAATGGAAATTAGATGTTTTCTTCCGGTTGATTTAGAAAAGGAGATAGATACTATGAGTTTACCGGTTCTTAAACATGGTGAAATTATTTCGCGAGATACTCGAAGCACTATATCAACACGTTATCACAAAGTGACACGGGCAATAAACCGTGAGTTTTGGAACAGCCAAAGCGAAACACAAAATAGCCTGTATGTAGGCTCCTATGGGCGCGGAACGGCAATTGACACTAGTGATCTCGATATTTTGGTTGAATTGCCACAAAGCGAATATAGCCGTTATGACTTTGCGAGGGGTAACGGGCAATCTCGTTTGTTGCAGGCAGTTCGAAATTCAATACTAATCGCCTATCCACGTAGCGATGTTAGAGCAGACGGGCAGGTAGTAAAAATCTCCTTCAGTGATGGTATGCAGTTTGAAATACTCCCCGCATTTAAAAATATTAATTGGCTTGGGCAATGGGATGGTACATACAATTATCCCGACACAAATATGGGCGGGAACTGGCGATCCACGAATCCAAAAGCTGAACAAGATGCAATGAAGCAAAAAAATAATAGCAGTAGCGGTTTGCTCTATGATACTTGCAAGCATCTCCGGAGTGTCAGGGATAACCATTTCAGCAGTTATCACCTGTCAGGAATTGTGATAGACAGCTTTGTTTATATGGCAATGGGAAATTGGAGATGGTTGTCTGGGGATGAACCTTCGACCTCAGCAAAGGGCGATTATGAGCGTGTTTTACTTGATTACCTTAATCAAAGAGCAGTGTTTCGGTCGACAATTCTTTTGACCGCCCCTGGAAGCGGGCAGGAGATAGATACAAGAAGCAGTTTTGAATGTTTGAAAAAAGTATTAAATTATATTGCTTAATGATAGTAAGCGGAGGAAGTTTATGGTACAAAGCTCCATCTCTCATAAAAAAGACTTAAAGGTTCAAGTTCGCGAGGCGTATGGGCGACTTGTGTATAGCTATACAACACATTTAAAGCAGGTAGAGCAACTTACTAATAAGAATAAAAGAATCAAGTATTGGCAAATTGCACTTTCTGCTATTTCGACCGGTGGATTTCTTGGCGCTGTGGTTACCAATCAGATTATCATGACATGGATTGGTGGTATTGTGTCAACTGCTCTGCTTGCATTGAACCTGTTTTTCAAGGATTTTAACCTTATTGATGACATTAAGAAACATCGCTCAACAGCTGATGATCTATGGATTGTTCGAGAAAGGTATATCTCTCTTCTTACTGATTTTGATGCGCTGAATGAAGAAGTGATTATGAAGAGAAGAGATGAACTGCAAGATCGCACAGCAGAAATTTATAGGGTAGCTTCTTCGACGAACTCCAGAAGCTATTCTGCTGCACAAAAGGCTCTAAAGGAAGATGAAGAGCAGTTATTTAGGGCATCAGAAATTGATAAAATGCTTCCTGAACATTTGCGCGAAGCAAATATTCAGAATCAAAAGGGCGAAAGTATGTATTGAATTTTTAAACTGCTTAAATAAAGCGTGAACCGTCTATAAGACATGCCCAAGTAGTAAAAATATGTGATGGCTATAAACTTCTCATATGTTCTTATGGACTGGAACGCTAATTGCTTTGGGCAGCTATGTGGATATAATTAAAATCGCTACAAAAGGAGCAGAGGTTTTGAGTCAGAATAAATCTAAAGACTTTAATGTTTATTATCTCAATTTTACCAAAGTGTATGAAATTGCTATGATGATAAACAATGTTATACTGACGAAAATAGAAAATGATCGTAGTAAAAGATTTGAGGAACAATATGGCTTTACGTCATCGGTTTCTGCTCAAGGTACAAAAAAGTTCCTCGATGGTATTAAGGCTTCTATTTCTGCTGATGCAAAAGAAACATCATTTTCATCTTCAAGGGTAGTTGAAACTTTGGATGTAAAAACTACGAAATCAATACTCCTTCGTAGAGTAATTGAACAATGCTCCAACATTTCTAATTTTGAGAAGTCTTATGAAGGTGATCTTGTCAAAGTCGATAATGTCAAGTTGGAGCTCCTTGATGAAGAAAGTCTTAGACAATTTCTCATTTTAAGGAGAGATGCTTTAAAGGGCGTTCGCATAGAAGGCATGGAGTTAAATAATTTGGTTAGTTCCATGCTTCAGGATTATACCTATATTCTTAAGGGCTCGTTATACGATAATGATGCCGAAGAATGTGCTATAGCAGAAATTATCATTAAGATTCCTTTAGAAATTCAAACAGAATTTGAAAATAAATATAGCATTAATGACTTGCTTATTGGACACGTCTCTATCGTTGGCATATATAAAGGAATAGTCAAAGAGGAATTTATATCTTCAAATACTTTTACATATTTTCAAGATATCGGTATGCGACAAAAGCAGAATGTTGAAAGCACCTCGAAAATAATAAAAAGCGCTAATCGCGCAGACACGATTCCAAAACAACTATCTCAAAAAGAAATAGAATATTATTTTATAGATACTCTTGCTATTATTCAAGATGTCACTTTTAACCTCGAGGAACCTCAAATTCTAAAGCTGCATTGGTGGAATAGACTTGGTATTTGGCTTAGTGAACTAAGGAGGGGATAGACAATGGCCCTCTACACCATATATACATACAACAGCATTGAACAATTACGACAAATTCAACAGGAAAAGGAAGTTGTCCCTTTTATTTTTTCTGAAGCAATAGATCTATTAGAGGATGCCCCAGATCTTTGTATAAATATTTCTGCACTAATTTACTTGTTGCAGACTGATAAGCAGAATAGGTACTCTGCATACATAAATCTTCGGGAAATGACTGAGGAAACTATTGTAATCGTAGAGGAATCACTCGCGGACGATGCTATAAGATTCTTTCCAGACCTATTTGCTACTTACACTCCATTTTGTCGTGAAGAAAATGTGCAAGATAGTGAGGCAACCTCATATACATTTAAAAACATTCGCCAGCCAATATATACGTACAACAATTTGAATGATCTAACCGCTATTATCACGTATGCTAATGCACACAATATTCCCATTGCCACTTTTTCGCGTGCATCAAGTGATTTAAGAAGTGAATTAGAAAAATTTAATAAATCAGCAGAATTGGCACTAGTAGACTTAACATCCACTGCTTATGTAATTGAAGATAATAAAAATATAATTTATGCTGTAGAGCAGTTCATGAACGCATATCCAAACATAAAGATAATTGCTTTAACGTCTCAAGTTGATATACTTATGAAGTATTTTCCGTTATTTGTTGAAGAACAGCAACTAATCGAAACTCTTTTACCTGATTTGGAAGGGCTTACTGCGATAGACACTAATGTCGATGAAGCGAAAAAAGTTACATCCTTATCAACATCTGAATTCGATTCATTTTTTGAGAGCTTCAATCACAATCTTGTTGGGCACGAATACTTTAAAGAACGATTTAAATATTGCCTTAAAAATTTTATTGCGCTGAATAAAGTTAAGGAGCAGAAGGTTCTTTCGGTCTTTTTATTTGGAGAATCTGGAATAGGAAAAACTGAAGTTGCTCGTTTAATAGCAAATGGGCTACAGAAAGATAGTTATTTAGCAAAAATAAACTTTCAAAATTATAGCAGTCAAGATGCACTGAATAGCCTTATTGGCAGCCCTGCTGGATATATAGGATGCCAGCATGGTGAGTTGAGTGACAAGGTTAAAAAGAGCAAAGTAGGAATTGTTTTATTTGATGAATTTGAAAAGACCACTATACCAGTTTTTTCTTTCTTTCTAGAATTACTCGAAGAAGGGAAGTTTACTGATTCTATGGCTCGTGAATATGACCTTAATGGCTATATTTTAGTATTCACATCCAATCTTCAAAATGAAGCAGGATACAAGAGAATTATTCCGCCGGAGTTACAGACACGTTTTGATTTAGTATGCGAATTTCAAGAGCCGTCTTACTATGAGAAAACGAAATTTCTTGACTTATTGCTGGAACAGGCAGAAAGTAAGTTTTCTGAACAATTTTCCCAAATACAAATGACGCCAGGAGAAAAACGAAAGCTATTTGATTTTGACTACTCAAGTCTAAATGCACTAAGAGATATTAAAAGGTTATTTAACAATCGGCTAATGGATTTCTTCTTCTCAAAAGGAATAGGATAAAAAAAGTGGAGAGCCGTTACTGCTTTTGAAAGTAGTAGACGGTTCTCCTAAGGATGATGGCGGGAGTCGGAAGAAATTCATCGTGTCTCTTTGACTATAGCACAGTTGTATTTGTATAAAGTTCTGAAAATTTAAATAATATTTTATTCATTTGTACAAAAATATAGCTTTGTTTGGAGCTTAACCTTCTTTTGCGATAAAACTAGGATCGTTTTTTGCTTTAACAAAGGCAGAATACTGATCAATTGTTCTTCTAATTAACTATTCTTCTACATAGAATGATATGCCATGAAATATGTAGAGGAGGTGGCCCCATCTCATGCTTTCCAATGAATCCTATGTTCAACAATCTCTAGAGCTCAATTTATTTTTCATGAGAATTGCTAAGGAACACGCCTTTTTTATGGAGGGAGCCTTATTAAGTCCTCGCGATCAAATGCTTATAGAACAAGCAGTAGCTCTGAAAATCGAATTCACCAATTTATTGCAGGAAGCTCTTGGCCTTGCCAATGGAATTATCAGCCCAGAGGTTCTTGCTTCGGGTGAGCTAGTCACAAAACATACCCTTGATGCAGAGCGAGTATCCCAATTCTACTCAGGTATCGAGCTTAACTCAGAGCTAACCCAATTTGAGCTTTCCCTACAGTCTAGGATGGTACCTGTTACTCCTGCCTTGGTGGATCAGGTGTGTGCCCTCAATGAGAGAGCAATTCAAGCTGCGACCATTTTGGCGAGCTTCAAAGGGAGGCTTCTTCAGGATATGGTAAGCTGCAAAGTATTCAGCTTTAACTATCATTTGCTAATCGATCATATCCTGCGTGAAGCGCAGTTCTATTTAAAAATGCTTCATAGTTTACAAAATCGGCAGGTAGCGGATATCAAACGCGATATCATTGCCCAGGAAATATTCTGGAACCGGATTATGGCTGAACACTCTAAATTCATCCGCGGGTTATTAGACCCCACAGAGGTACAACTCTTTAACACTGCCCATAACTTCGGCCATGAGTTTGATCAGCTCACAGCCAAAGCCATGACCATGACAGAGCAGACCACCATCTTGCCTCAATTGAGCCGCGAGACTTTCAACGCTACTCTGAGGATCAGAGACTTTAAAACAGCCGGTACGGAGGGATTAATAGACTGCAAAATTAAAGCTGCAGCCATGCCGCTACTAGGCGATCACGTCATCCGGGAGGCGAATCATTATCTGAGACTTTTAGGAGCATTTCTTTCTCGATTAAGGTAGTAAAAGGTCATCGGCTAAATCTAAGGTCAGCAAAAGGCATACCCAACATCTGAATGGGTATGCCTTTCTAATATGGACCTCATGAAGAAGATGAAGACCTAGATATTTTCGTTCTGATACATATTCCCGATTACTTTACTAGAAGGAATATCGCTAACGTTTTTCTGTGAGGAACTCCCTATGGCAATAAGTTCGAAGGCTGCTTGGGCCTCATTCCAATGGACTTTATAAGCTTCAGAGGAAACGAGCACAAGATCTGCTTCATACACATCCAAGCCATCAGCATCGGTCAAGCCTGTCCATTGCAGTAATTCATATTTCCCTACGGGATCCCAGGACTTCCCTGGAACGCTCACTGCGAAGGGATCACAACTTTGAATGTCAAAGCTAATTGCTTGAGGATTATGCATTTTCTTGGAAACTTTATTCCATACGCGAAATTTAAATGGTCTCAAATGAACTGCCCCCTTGTCCTATAAATGTCACCATCTATTAATACGGACAAGGGGGCAGATTTTTAGAGTTTCAGGGTCTGGTAATTATTTCTTAAACAGATGTGGGAGATTTCTTGAATTTTAAACCTCTTGGCTAAAGGAAAATCTAGCCAAAAGAAAGAATTATAATCAAAAGTGGAGGTGGTTCAAGTGTTATTTAATACCGAAATAGAAACGGGTTTATACATTAACGGAGAATGGCTTAAGGCAGAGAAGAAGATGGGGGTTTTCGATAAATACTCTCACGAGCTGATAGCCGAAGTGGCCGTAGCTGGACAAGCCGATGTGGATTCGGCCATGAAAGCTGCCAACGGTGCTATGACCGAAAACCCACTGCCTGCTCATCAGCGTTATGATATTCTTATGAAGACCGCTGCTCTCGTTGCCCAAAATGCAGAGGAGATGACTCAACTCATTTGCAGGGAGGGGGGCAAACCTTATAAGGATGCCAAGGCAGAAATCGATCGTTCTGTGTTTGTGATTCAAATGGCCGCCGAAGAGGCAAAAAGAATTCATGGAGAGACGGTCCCCCTTGACCCAGTCAAGGGCTCCGAGAACCGGATAGGGCTTTACATTCGTGTCCCCGTGGGGGTTGTGGCAGCTATTGCTCCCTTTAACTTCCCCAGTAATCTCGTTGTCCATAAAATTGCCCCCGCGATTGCGGCAGGTTGTGGAGTGGTTCTCAAGCCCGCATCCACTACCCCATTGACGGCAATTGTTCTCTGTAAGCTTATGGAGGAAGCTGGTCTTCCAAAGGGATATCTGAATCTTGTGATTGGTTCCGGACGTGAGGTAGGGGACTATATGGTATCCCACCCCGGCAAAAAGCTAGTCAGCTTCACCGGAAGCCCAGCCGTGGGGCGGCGCATTAAGGAAAACAGCGGGCTGGATCGTTGTGTTTTAGAACTGGGCAATAACTCCGGCAATATCGTGCACAGTGATGCCGATCTTGATTTGGCAGCCACGATCTTGGCTCGCAAGGCCTATAGTTCTGCCGGACAATTTTGCGTATCGGTTCAACGGATTTATGTTCAAGAGAGCATCTTAGCATCCTTTACGGAGAAAATGGTCGCGGCTACCAACAGCCTCAAAGTAGGTAATCCTTTAGATCCTGATACGGATATTGGCCCCATGATCAGCTTGCAAGAAGCAGAGCGGATTGAAGCGTGGATACAAGAGGCAGTCCAAGGCGGAGCAGAAGTTTTGACCGGTGGAACTCGGGAGAATGTGATTGTGCAGCCGACCTTGCTGCGCAATGTTAACCGCGACATGAAAGTCGTATGTGATGAGGTTTTTGGCCCTATAGCCTCAATTATTCCTTATAAGACCTTTGAGGAAGCCATTGATATGGTCAATGACTCCGAATATGGCTTACAAGCCGGAGTCTTTACCCAAAATCTCGATTTAGCTTGGAAAGCTGCAAAGAAGATAAGAACCGGTGGCGTCATCATTAACGATGCATCTTCCTACCGTGCTGACCACATGCCTTACGGTGGAGTAGATAAGAGCGGCTCAGGAAGAGAAGGTCCGCATTTTGCTGTTGAAGAGATGACTGATGTTAAGATGATCGTCTTTAACCTACAAAACGTTTAAACTCTACTTGTATTTCATTAGTAAACAAGGCATACCATTAGGAAGTAATCTTCCCGATGGTATGCCTTGTTTGATAACCTCTTAATGAAGACGCGAAGAAGCATTGTTTCGCGTAATGAGTCACTAGGGAATTGGTTTTAGTTTTTTCTGGCGGAATAGTTCTCCGAAGGCAGCACCGCCTAAAATCAACAGGGCGCCAACGAGTTGCACTAGGGTTAGCTTCTCCCCCAAAAGGACTGCCGAAAAAAACAGTGCTGAGAGAGGCTCCAGATAACCACAAATCGCTACACTTTGCACGGGGAGATCGCCGATAGAAGAGAAATAGAGATAACAGCCGATTCCGGTGTTGACAATGCCTAGGATTAGAATGGGGATTAGGCTTTCCGCTGTAATATTGACAGTGAAGCCCTGCTTCAGTAAAAGGAATATCCCCACCGTTATAAAGCTCATAATCAGCTGCCACATAGAATTTGCAAGGCCAGTTATGCTTACAGCCTTTTTATTGAAGACCACCATAACTGCATACATGACTGCTGATAAGATTCCGCAGATCAAGCCGAAGGAATTGCTTTCCTGGGACAATTGCCCAGTAACGAAAAACATGCCAATGAGCACAGCAAGGAATCCAAGGAGCTTGGCGCTGGTCATCTTTTCTTTAAATAGAAGAGGCGAAAGGATCATGACAATCACAGGGCCGCAATAATAGGCAAGGGTGGCAATACTAACACCAATTCGTGCGTAGGCTTCGTAAAGAAACATCCAACTCGCACCCATGGCCACACCGGAGATTGAAATATACAGAATATGTGACTTGTTAAGGAAGAGCTGCACCTTTTGTTTGGACAATATAAAAACCAGCCCTAAAAAAAGGCTACCGATCAGCGTTCTTGTAAAAACGATTTCATAACTGCTTAAGGCAATATAACTGGCAATTATGCCGTTTGAACCAAATAAAAGTAGTGAGGCTATGTATTTTAAGTAAGCTTTATTGATTTTAACTGTATGAATCGCTCTCTCTGTTTGCATTTAACATCCCATCCATATCAAATTCTTAGTTCATCTAAATGAGGTGTCATCCGGAGGAAGAAACATCTGATATATCCTCCTTATGACAGTAAAAGAACCGAGGCATGGCCTCGGTTTTGCTTAGATACGAGGGAGTATGTAACGAGAAATAATAATTGAGGTTAAACATTATAGCTTCTTGATTAAAGCACTGACCGTGTTGGCCTCCTTGCTTTCACCATAGAATTCAATTTGAAATCCATTGAACTGATAGCGCATAGTATAGATATCTGTGAATTCAGGGTCTTGGCTAAAACTATCGGGCATCCCTAACTTGGCGCTGATCTCATCGAAGGTATCGGTTATTTTCACACCCAAGATCTCCTGTTGACCTTCTAGGAAGATTTCTGATGCTATATCCTCATTATTAAACAGGATCATAATATTTTCGAAAACAATCTCGGTAGCGAAAGTATCTTTGGGAAGCTCAGGATCGATGACAGGTACTTTTTTGGACTCCTGCTTGGTGATTTTCTCGACTTCGGCCAGAGGCTTGCCCAAAAGACTTAAGGTCGGATGGTTTTCAGCATAGGCTTTAACGACACCTTTTTTGGCCTGGTCGATGTCTGGGTAGGCGTTCTCATTGACGATGTAAGTACCCCAAGTCATTTGCTCTGGATCATTGACGGACTTCATTTTAATATAATAAATATCTTTGTTAATATAATTCTCGACTTTATAAGGGTCCTTGACCTCGGTTTTATTAAAGAGATCGACAAGCAACTCCACACTATCATAATAGACCTTACCGGTCTTGCTATGGACAAAGTCAATCACGGGAGCTCCCCCGTTAACCATATGTTGAAAGGCATAAATCGTATGTTCCCCCACTTTTGCTTCCCGCAAAAAAGCCACAGTATACTCAGTCTTCGTCAGAAGCTCTTGCGAAAGGACCCTCATGGCCTCTTCCTGACTCAGAGCCGAAGCAGAAAGAGTGGGTGAATTGCCTCCCACGGGAGAATCCACATCCTTGCTTCCCCCGCAACCGGTTACCAGCATCGTTATGCCAATGAGCATAGCAACGAGCGATTTTTTCATGTTATCACCTTCCAGTTCATCGCTAAATAATTCGACGAATTAGAATGAAATCCTTTATTATAGAAACAGACCCCAGCACGGGGTCTGTTGATTTAATCATCTTCTGTCGGGAGCTCTTCAATTGAATCAATCCGACCGACAGCGACTTGCTCTCCGTCCTTCAAGGTGATGAAATATTCCTCTTGCAGTTGCTCTTCAAAACTTTGGTCAATAGCCTGAAGATCTTTTTCACTTAGATAGGCTTGGCCGAGGAAATGCTCGCCCGCTTCATCGCTTGTGTAAATCGCAAAAAGTGTTACCAATTGATTCATCCTTTCTTTCTCCCCACTAGAATTGCTAAGTCAACAGTGATTTCCAGAGAGTCCAGCTTGAGGATCCTGTCAATTCGCTCCTCCTGAGCTCCCCAGGTCAAAGGGGTCATATGTACTAAGTTTTCTATGAGAGGTTTCGCCAAGGTCCGAGTATAGTGAACAGGCACGATCTCAGTCAGTGCCAGATGATTTTCGAAGAGCTCCATGGTTTTGGCGTTAGTATAATCCTCACGATCGGTTTCCGCATAAAAAACAGCGCGCAACTCCTTGAGATAATCTTTTTCCGGAATAACCTTCAGGACATATCCGTCGGGGTTGAGAATTCGCTCAAACTCAGCATAGTTAGCAGGAGATAAGATGTTCAGAATCACTTCAAAAGCATGATCAACAAAGGGACATTGAGCAAGATCAGCCACACACCAAAAGCTATCTTCAAAGTCTCGGGCGGCCATTTGGATGCCTTCTTTGGCCAGATCCATCCCCACACAGCTAGGCATCCTTCCTGTATGTTGGTAGAGTTTTTGTTGGATGCTGGCTAAGTTAGAACCTTCACCGCAACCTGCATCCACGATATTTAAGGAGCGGTCAAAGCTCTTCGCCTCAGAACTAATCAGATCACAGAGCTTAGAGTTGAGAGGCTCAAAAAACCCGCTTTGGGCCAGATTTTTTCTTGATTCGAACAAGGTCTTATTGTACTTGGACTTGATGCCATGAGATAATAGATTAACATATCCCTGCTTAGCGAGGTCAAAGCAATGCTTATTCTTACAGATTAAACTCTTTCTATCGACAAGACTCAAGGTATGTTGGCAGATGGGGCATCTCAAGAGATCCTCAAAATGGCCGGTATGGGTCTCGTTGAGGATAATACTTTTGGGCATCTCAGGCATCCTTTCCGGTGGGGGAATCGCGTAACAGATTTTAAAGTTATAGTGAACTCTATTACTTATAATAACAACAATTACTGAACTTGAAAAGTCAGAAAAATACAATATTCACCATAAGTTTCTTAATTTCATCATAAGCGATCGATTTGAATGATTATGGGAGGGATAGGGACCATGAGAAACAAAGGTATGGCTATATTCATCTTAACCCTTTTGATGACACTTCTCCTTGTTCTCCCCTGCTTTGCTAATGCAGCAGAGCCTCCATCAATCGTCATCCTTGTTCCCAGCGCGCCGGAGGATCTCACGATTAGCCTAGTCGCTGATTCATCCGGCAAAGCCAAAATAACGGACAAGGCCTTCGAAAGGTACTACGCCTTTTACTACCGAGACTTAAAGTATACTGAGGATTATAGCATAGAGGTTACGACCGCAATGAGTTCTTACCAGATTCATTTGGAAAAACCCGTCAAGGCCTATAACAATATCTTTACCCTAGATTTGAATCAGCAAACCTTGGAGCCAGGAAAGTCTCTGACACGCTCGCTGTCTTTAGTATCTCTGCGAGTCCTCTTGACCTTACTGATTGAAGCTGGTGTCTTTTGGCTTTTTGGTTATCGAGAAAAAAGGTCTTGGTATGCCTTTTTGGCCATCAACCTCTTAACTCAAGGGGCTCTTAATATCTGGCTTAATGAGTTTTCGCCTCTGGCCAGTTATCTGGTGTTTAACCTCATTATCGGAGAAGTCCAGGTCTTCATCGTCGAACTCATAATTTTAATGGCCTTTTTGCGAGAGCATGGGCGCTTGAGAACCTTCAGCTATGTGATCACAGCTAATCTTTTGAGCTTGATCGCCGGAGGCTATATTATTACTTATTTACCGATTTGATAGGATAGAGAAGGAGATGCTTCATGAAAAAAAGATGGTTATTTTGGGGACTCACCATAGGAGTAATGCTCTTGACCCTCACCGGCTGTGTGCCGGGGGATGGCAGTTATACGTTTGATGAGCCGGCAGGTTTTTTATCAGGGGTCTGGCATGGCTGGATTGCGCCTTTTTCTCTGATCGCCGGAATCTTTATGGATGGTATCCGAGTTTATGAAGTTTTTAACACGGGTTGGTGGTACGATTTTGGCTTCTATATCGCTGTGATTAGCGGCTTTGGTGGGTTGTCTCTCTCCCGGAATAAGAAAAAGGAAGGCAAGTAGTCGCTAATGAATAAACGAGATTTTGCCCTAGCTCTGATGATTGTGACAGCTTGGGGCGTGAATTTTACTGTCATAAAACTGGGGCTTCATGATGTTCCATCCATGCTCTTAGCCGCCTTGAGATATTTAGCCACTGCCTTTCCGGCGCTGCTTTTTATTAAGCCCCCCGCTGTAGCTTGGCGATACACGATCGGCTTCGGGTTAACCGTAGGTTTGGGCCAGTTCGCCTGCTTGTTTTATGCTATCGAAATCGGGATGCCCGCCGGAGTTGCTTCTGTAGTCCTGCAATCCCAGGCGTTCTTTACTTTCCTATTTGCCGCCATGACTCTTAAGGAAAAGATCCAGAGTCGTCAAATTCTCGGTCTTATGGTGGGGATTCTCGGTTTGTACTTCATCGGTGGTATTTCCGGCACGACTGGGATGAGTGAAATCCCCCTGGGAGGTTTGCTCTTAACCATAGTGGCCGCGGCCTCAGCGGGATTTTCCAATATTGTCATTAAACTAGCTTACAAGAGCAGTGCAGCCGAGGGGCAGAAGCTGGATATGCTAAGCTTGGTTGTCTGGTCTAGTTTGGTTCCGATCATCCCTATGTTGGGGATTGCCTTAGCCTTAGATACTCCACAGACTCTACTGGCCGCTGTACAAAACATGGATCTCAAAGCAATTTTAGCCGTGCTTTATATTGCTTATGTCGCCACTTTGTTTGGCAATGCCACTTGGAGTGAGCTGATGGCTAAGTACCCGGTCACCCAAGTTGCTCCCATCTCCCTTCTAGTTCCCATCACCGGCTTAATTACGGCTCAAATCGTCTTAGCTGAGTATCTGAACCTATGGCAATGGCTGGGATGCTTCGTTATCCTTTTCGGTTTAGTGATTATGAATTTTGGTATGACGCCCCTGCGTTTGCTTATGAGGAAGAAGTAAGTTCCGACGGATTTCTATAGTTGTCGAGGTGAAAGGACATGGAGATTATTGAAGATAAACTGCGTGAATTAGAAAGCATCCCTTTTTTGGGGAGGTGCCCTAAGGATTTTAGAGAATTCTGGCTAGAGAGTTTAAGGACGGATAGCAGGGTTTCCGCTCGCCTGGAATTAGAAAGAATTCCTTACCCCATAGCCAAGGTTGAAGTGTTTTCGGCAACTGTTCTTGGCGGAGACGAGGTCGAGTTAAAGGGGTATTACCTAAGACCGGCCTTAACTACGATTAGCAATCATGGCATTCAGAAAGAAGAAAGAACTGACCTAAATCTTCACGAAGAGGGACAGTCTCAACTGTTTCCCGGCTTGGTGCGCTTTCATGGCTATTCCGGCAATCGGGGCCAGATTTCAGAGCTGCTTTTGTGGGCCTTGCAAGGCTATGCCATTCTTGCCTTAGATGTACGGGGGCAATCTGGAGAGACACCTGATCACCGGGTCTATCCCGCTGGTTCTTTTTCCGGCTGGATGACCCTAGGAATAGAGTCTCCGCACCAGCATTACTTTCGCCAAGTCTATCTGGATGCAGTCCGAGCCGTGGCAGCACTTGCCAATCAGTCTGAGGTAGATGAAAATCGAATCGGTTGTATAGGCAAAAGCCAAGGAGGAGGCTTTGCGGTCACCGCCGCGGCAATGACGAATACTTTGGGGAAAGAAGTCGGGTTGCAAAGCCGGGTTAAGGCAGTTTCAGCTGCTATTCCCTTTTTATGTGATTTTCGCCGCGGCTATCAGCTACAAAGTGGCGGGCCTCTGGATGAATTAGCTTGGTATTTTCAACTATATGATCCGGGGCATCGGCGTGAGAAGGAAATATTTAAAACGCTGGATTATTTTGACACAGTTCACTTCGCCCCTTGGCTGGGTGAGGAAGTCTCAAGTCTCGTGTCCATGGGATTAAAGGATACGGTCTGCCCGTCAGCCACTATTTATGCCTTGTATAGGTCAATCGAAGGGAAGAAGCAGCTCCTCGTCTACCCGGAATACGGTCATGAATCTCCGGATGAGTTTGTGGATCGGCAGATCGAGTTTTTGGCTAGGGTGCTGGGAGTTTGAAGCGAACCGGCGTAGCAAAAATGTTGGCCAATTGGATGTAATTCCAGAGGAGATGGAGCTTTACGAAAAGCATTTCTTTCTAGAAAGGGATGCTTTTTCGCTTGAAAATGAGGGAATAAAAATGAAGGGAAATATGAAGATGAAATGAGATGAAGAGCTTTAATTGCACAAATCAGTGGCCGATGTGATAAGATGTATTTCAATAATAATATAGTGACAATCGAAAATTATTTATTGCAAAACGATAAAATTTATATTATAATCAGCTTACACTAAATAAGTGAGGTGCTTATTATGAATCGCGAAACACTCTTTTTGAAAATCGCTGTCTTTCTGATTGGAGCTCCAGTTCTCGTCTTGGGTCTACTTGGCATACCCTGGTTAGCGACTAATCCAGTGAATCCAATTTATGCTCATGTACTCTATCCAATCATAGCCATTTTGTACGTATCCACGGTTCCGTTCTTCGTTGCCTTGTATCAGTCCTTCCGGCTTCTAAGCTATATTGATAAGAATGAAGCGTTCTCCGACAGTTCCGTGAAGGCCTTAAAGAGAATAAAATTCTGCGCAATTATAATCGGCGTTTTGTATGTGGCCTGGTTGCCTTTCATCATTGGGGTTGCGGAATTAGACGATGCCCCGGGTCTCGCGATTATCGGCATGGTTCCTATTTTCGCTTCGATGGTCATAGCGGTCTTTGCCGCTGTTCTTGAAAAACTTCTTGCTAAAGCCATCGATATGAAGTCTGAAAACGAATTAACAATTTGAGGTGTTGAACATGGCAATAATAATCAACCTTGATGTAATGTTGGCCAAAAGGAAGATGAGCCTCACAGAACTTTCGGAGAGGGTAGGAATTACCATGGCCAATCTTTCGATATTAAAAAATGGCAAGGCAAAAGCGGTCCGCTTGTCCACATTAGATGAGATTTGTAAGGCCTTAGAATGTCAGCCGGGAGATATTTTAGAATACAAGATTAACGAAATTACATAAGGCTTATAGTGTAAGTGGCTGGTCTTAGTTGGTAATAAATTATTACCAACTTTTTTATTTTAAATAGAACACTTGTTCGCCTAAATCGAGGCGAGTATAATGTGAATAAAAGGCAATTATCAAGAGTGGAGGGATGAGGAGTGGAACAACCAGTGGAATATCAGGGAAAAAATAAAATACGTGTGTATCGCCTGCGAGCAGAAATCGCTACTCAAAAGGAGCTAGCGCAAAGGACAGGTCTTTCCCAAAGCATTATCAGCGACTTAGAAAGAGGAAGGCGTAACCTCAGCCCAGCTTGGGCTATGCGCATCGGGGAGGCCGTAGGGACCCCTTGGGAAACGCTGTTGGAGGATGAGTGAGAAAGAAGTGTAATTCTATTACCAAATTCTGGGGAACCCGTTGACAGGATTACCCATATTAGCTAAACTATAAACAGAACATATGTTCTCGGGCAGGAGAATGGTTCGTACTGGTTCTTCCTGCCCGAAGTCAGTGCGAATACAAACTCTTGTAAAGCAGTCGGCAGGGCCGGCTGCTTTTTGATGCAGAACAAAGTTCTAGATAAGGGTGAAGGAGGTGAAAAGAATGGCTTTATTAGCAACTCCAATCGAATCTGTGCTGGTAGTCGCTTACCAAGTCGGATTAACCGACACCGGAGCACCGAAGATTCGCCAGAGAAGCATCGCCAACGTGCGCAGCAACGCTCTGGATCAGGATGTCTATGATGTAGCGGGAGCACTTTTTAGCTTGCAAGAATTTCCTGTAACCAGCATCCGCCGCGACAACCGCATCGATCTTGTGAACGAGTAAGAGTAACATTTTTTAATAAGGTTTTCCAGTAGGAAAGGAGGTGAAAAAGCATGGCAACGACAAGTAGAAAGGTCTTACGGATGGTCTTTAATACCAGCATGGCCGGCACTATGACCCTTACGCTAGCCGACCCTAAAGAGGGTATTTTACCCGCGGAGATAGAGGGAGTGATGGATCAGATCATCAGTAAGGATATTTTCTCCACATCAGTAGGCTCCCTCGTCTCAAAAAAAGACGTAAAAATCGTCGAGACTGTCACAGATGATATTTATGGGGAATAGATAACAATGAGAGGCGAATGGGACGTCTCCATCGCCTCTCTCACTACTCACCTTTCGAAGGTTAAAGATGTTGGGGTAATTAGCGCTGACGTGAATAGAGCAAATCGGAGTTTATAGAGGGGAAAAGAGAGGAGGTTAAGAGCTATGGAAGACTTCCTTAATATTGTGGGGAATTTTGGCTTTCCAATCGCCGTCAGTGCCTACCTTTTAGTGCGAATCGAGGGGAAACTCAATGAACTCACCTCAAGCATTACGGAGCTTGCCAAGGCTATAGCCATCCTAGAAGTGAAGGGGGATGGAAAGTAATGGACTGGCAAAAGATCGTGGTCCACCATTCGGCAAGTCCCACCTCAGTGATGAGAGGAAAGAATAGCGTGCCGGTGGATGTAGCAATGATTCGGCAGTGGCATCTGGCCAAAGGTTGGAGTGACATTGGGTATCACTTCGTAATACTCCCCGATGGCCGCTGTGAAGAAGGACGCCCTCTCTATAGGCCTGGTGCCCACTGTGTGGCAGGACATCGTAACTTCATCGGTATCGGCATCTGCCTAGTGGGTAATTTTAGCCAGGCTGATGAGATCCCGGAGGCGCAGCTGAATGGTTTAGTGACCAAGGTCATCTCCCTCATGCAAAATTATCACCTGGACATTGAGGATGTGGAGCTCCATCGGGAGATTCCCGGAGCCGCCACGGAGTGCCCGGGAAGGTATTTTCCGGAGGACTTGTTCAGGAGGGTGCTCAAGGAACGATTGGGTTGAGAGGAGAAGAAAAACGATGCCCTAACTTCAATGAAGTTGGGGCATCGTCTATTTATCTCTAGTTTATTTCCAATTTTGTCTCCTAAACGGGCAACTCGTTCAGAATATTCTTTGTTAACCTTGAGCTGACTATCACGGAAGAATAGATTAAGAGTTAACTAAAATTTCTATTTGATTCTACTGCTAGTTAGACTATACTAACTTATAGGTGGAAGAAATTTAAGCCAGCTGTTATGGCAGGTACAAATAAGAATACCCAATGTGAAAAAACACATGAACCTCAGAAGGAGAAACATATGAAGCTGAATGAATTAGGTGTAGGTCAAAGTGCTTTGATTATATCTGTAGGCGGAAGTGGTGCCTTGCGTCAGCATTTCCTTGACATGGGTGTGCTACCCGGTGCGGTGGTAACTTTGGTAAAATTAGCGCCTATGGGAGATCCCATGGAACTCCGTATCCACGGCTATGAGTTAACCTTACGTCTGGCAGATGCGGAAAAAATAGAGATTGAGACCGTTCAAGATCCTGAACAATTAATGGATAATTCAAGAATGAGCAAACCTGTCCACCATCCGGGCTTAGGGGAAACCGGTATCTTTCATACGAAGGCCGATGGGGCCCCACTACCGGACAGCGAGGTGCTGACCTTTGCCTTGGCCGGTAATCAGAACAGTGGCAAGACGACTCTCTTTAACCAACTGACAGGTTCCAATCAGCGGGTCGGTAATTTTCCCGGCGTCACGGTGGACAGAAAAGACGGGGTAATCAAAGGCCATGCCAATACGCTGGTTACGGATCTACCGGGGATTTATTCCATGTCCCCCTACAGCAGTGAAGAGCTGGTGACTCGTCAGTTTTTGCTGAAGGACAAGCCAAAAGGAATCATTAACATCGTCGATGCGACCAATATTGAAAGAAATCTTTATCTGTCCATGCAGTTGATGGAATTAGATATTCCGATGGTATTGGCCTTGAATATGATGGACGAAGTGCGCAATAACGGTGGCTCCATTCACATCAATGAAATGGAGAATATGCTGGGTATTCCTGTTGTCCCCATCGCTGCCAATAAGAATGAAGGAATTCAGGAGCTTGTCGACCACGCCATCCATGTGGCAAAGCATCAAGAACGCCCCGGCAGAATGGATTTTTGTGATCCGGAACATGATAACGGTGCGGTCCATCGCTGTCTCCACGCTATCATCCATCTTATTGAAGATCACGCCAAGCGTGCTCAGATTCCTGTGCGCTTTGCGGCCAGTAAGGTTGCCGAAGGGGACAAAGCAATTATCCAAGCCTTAGACTTAAACCCCAACGAGCTGGAGCTCCTTGACCATATCATACAGCAAATGGAGGATGAGAGTGGCTTAGATCATGCTGCTGCCATCGCCGATATGCGGTTTAAATTCATCAGGAAAATCAGTGCCGCCACCGTGGTGAAGCCGAAAGAGAGCAAGGAACACGCCCGCAGCGTGGCTGTAGATAAAGTACTGACAGGGAAAGTCACAGCGATTCCTGCCTTTATCGGCATCATGGGGCTCGTCTTCTGGTTGACCTTCGGGGTGATTGGCACTTGGCTATCGGATTTGCTGGAGATGGGAATTACCTGGTTATCGGAGCTGGTGGATCTAGGCTTGACTACCTACGGGATTAACCCTGTAGTTCATTCCTTGATCATCGACGGGATTTTTGCCGGGGTAGGCAGTGTCTTAAGTTTCCTGCCGATTATCGTGACCTTGTTTTTCTTTCTATCCTTCCTAGAGGATAGTGGTTACATGGCTCGGGTGGCCTTTGTTATGGATAAACTCTTGCGCAAAATCGGCCTTTCCGGCCGAAGCATTGTGCCCATGCTGATCGGCTTTGGCTGCTCCGTTCCCGGGGTTATGGCTAGCCGAACCCTTCCTTCCGAACGAGACCGGAAGATGACGATTTTGCTGACTCCCTTCATGAGTTGTTCGGCTAAACTACCGATCTACGCTCTCTTTACGGCGGCCTTCTTCCCCAAGCATGGCGCACTGGTCATGATCGGTTTGTATTTTGGCGGGATTGTGGTCGGGGTGCTCTTTGCTTTGCTCCTAAAAGGAAGCATGTTCAAGGGTGAGCCGGTTCCCTTCGTTATGGAATTGCCCAATTACCGTATGCCTGGTTTCCAAAACGTATGGCGGCTTCTGTGGGACAAAGCCATGGACTTTATTACTAGAGCCTTTACTGTGATCTTTGTGGCTACGATTGTCATTTGGTTCCTGCAGTATTTTGATACACGTCTGAACGTGGTTTCCGACTCCCAATCCAGCCTGCTTGCTATGCTGGCAGGTGTGTTTACCCCACTTCTTAAGCCTCTGGGCTTAGCTGATTGGCGGATTTCCACGGCTTTGATCACGGGATTCATGGCCAAGGAAAGCGTGGTGTCCACCCTGACCGTATTATTGGAAGGCTCCTCCGCTACTTTAGCCACCCTCTTCACTCCCTTTTCAGCCATGGTCTTTCTGGTATTTACCCTGTTGTATACCCCCTGTGTAGCGACGATTGCTTCCGTCAAGCGTGAACTAGGAGGAAGATGGGCCTTGGGCGTGGTCGTCATGCAGTGTGCCATCGCCTGGTTGGCTGCTCTGTTAGTGAATCTTTTAGGAATGTTGATGGGGTGGGTGTAGATGATGGATGGATTAAGTATTTTCCTTTTAGTGCTCATTTCAATAGGATTTGTGGCGGCTATCCGCTCCATCTGGAGGAAAAAGGATAACCCCTGCGGCAGCTGTAGCGGAGGCTGCAGTTCCTGCAGTTATTCCTGCACCCCTCAAGAGCAGGAGAAAAGGCTGAAGAAATGAGGGAGCGATAAAAAGTCATATTGCGATACAATATGACAATAAGAAAGTGCCCCGTTTCTCTATAGTTGAAAGGCGGGGCACTTTTTATGGCCATTAGATTGTAAACTTGTCAATCTTCCAAGTTCCTTTTTCCTTTTTTACAAATAGCGTATAAGTAGTGCTAAAAGGAGTATCTTTACTAATTTCGTTCTTCAAGTTATTTTTTTTGTTTAGCTCCTTAAAATATTTCTTCTCTGCACTTATTACGCAGGTCTTAACGTTATATACTACCGTTGCCTGCTCCATATTCTCACTAAAAGTAATCGAAAGAAATTCGCAACTTTCGTACTTGACTTTAAGCTTGTTTTCAATAAGGAAATCCGCGGTAGTTTGCTCATCGTTACTTTTAATAAGTTCTATGAGATGGTCCACTGTATAGAGATGGTACTCTGCTCTGCCGTCCAAGAATTCAAAATCGCGGTCGTTTAAGGATTTTGCAAAGTCTATTGATAAGGTCCTTATGGCTTGTTCTTCCGCGTTATAATCCATCGAATTCACTAATTCGCTATTGACGGGACCATTGTTATCATTAGCTTCCGAAACAGGCATAGATTCTTTAATTGTCCCTAAGAGCTCTTTTAGAATATTAAGCTTTTTCACTTTTACCCTTCTTTCTCAGCCTTAACCAAGTGTTCTATTTTGGGTATATCTGAGTCACTGAACCGACTCATAGTGGCCTAGGAAATTAACATTTATAATATGTTATTTACAGACGGGTAAATTGTGACTAAACACCTTAGTTTCAAATCTAAATATGGGTTTGTACTCGGGCGTCTCTTTAGATAGTATGTAGGCCGGGAAATAACCCGGCTTTTCGATTAGCGTGGCCTTCTCCACGGTAAACGAGGTGCATACTGCATGCGTTCATTTAGCTCTTCAGGCGAGTTAATTCCTTTCTTAGCCAGAAAACGTTGCAAACCCATTGGTACAGGACGTTGAGCTAGGAAATTCCCGGCTGTCGGAGCGTTCGAGACATTGTTTACATTACTAGGACCCAACCCAAAGACCTCGCTTTCCAAGTCTTTATTAACTTAAAGAAGGAGTATATTCCTTTAGAAAATTACGCCTAAAGCGATAAGAATTAAAATAGCAATAGCGATAATCCCTACGCCAACACCAACACCAACTCCTGCAACAGGTGCGACAGTGGGACAACAAGCACCACCACGGCCCATACCATAACCCATTCCGTACATGACTCTACCTCCAATCTTAGATTTTTCTGATTAGACGACTTAGAATACGATTCCCATTGCGATTAGAAGAAGAATGATGACCACAACGATTGCAATTCCTGCTCCAAGGCCATATCCGCCACCGCCACAAGCTTCAGCACCAAATGCCATTTGAATTCCTCCTTTTTTGAAGATAGTACATCGTATGATTTGTTTGCCTATTCTGCCACAATATGGTAATCATTTTTGAATTTGAAGCTAAGCAAAATGCCTTCCTCAGCTGTGCTCTCAGCAAGGGAAGGCTTTCTGTCTATATGCAAATCCTCTGAAATGAAGTGCCAAATCTGTAGTGACAGTGTCTTCATCGTCGGGCGCCAGCCAAGTTTTCTTTATTCAGAATATATTCATTACAATATTGTGAGGATATAAGCTAATTAAGTTGTAAAAAATAAACTAATCATAGTTAATTCACGTTAAAAAGGTATGTGAACAATTAAAGGCAAAATCAAAGTGTTAGGAAGAATAGAATATATGCCAACAAGTATCAATAATTCGAAGATAAATAATATTACCATTATCCAAAATGCTATCGGTGCATCTTTAGCTTGTGAATTATCTAAGATTGCCGGGTCAAGTCATCCTTATCTAGCTCCTCTTGCAGTGATAATATGTTTACATGCAACGCTAGGTGAATCCATTCTGCACGGGTATCTGAAGATAATTGGTACGTTTTTAGGCGCCTTGGCGACTGGTTTTATTGCTCCTTATATAGGAAGCAACGCTTGGAGTATCGGACTTGTTGTTTTATTAGGGATGGGAATGCCCAGGCTGTTGGCTTTAAGCAATGAGGTTGGAAATCATGCTGCGATAAGTGCTCTCCTTATTTTGGCATTCCACAATAATGGGGGATATACTATAGATCGAGTCAGAGATACCATAATTGGTGTATTTATAGCCATATTAGTAAAATGGGTTGTTGGTACTATTATGGGAAAGGTTAAGGGTTAGGAGAGATAATCTCCCCGCAGAATTTCGCTAGTTTTTCGGAAAAGAGTTTGATATGAAACTCCTCATCCTTAATAATCCGGGCAAGAAGGGCCTGAATAAAGGGATCCTGAATCACTTCAATATGGGCCTGATACTGGTGGATGGCATCGTATTCGGACTGGATATCCGCACGTAGCTGTGCACACGGATCGAAGCTGTGATAGGCGATAAATTGAGGGGTCCAGGGCTGTTGTCTGCCGTCGTGATAGTAGGGTGATGCGCCTAAGTGGATGATTATTTCCCCTAGCATGTCCAGATGAAGCATCTCAACAATAGCAATCCCTTCTTCAAGGTCGGCTACTTCCTGCCAAGAAGGGGTTGCTTCCATCTCCATATGGTGATGAATATATTGCATGATGGCTGTTGTCTCGCTCACTTTTCCAGCATAATCGTCAAATATGAGTTGAGCATAGTAGGGATTTTTACCGACAACACGTCTTTCAGGGTAAGGATCTGGCAGACGATATCGACTAGGTACTTGCGAACAACTGCTTAGGGGTATGTCAATTATTTGCCCGGGAAAAATGTGCTCAGGGTTATCAATCTGAGGATTGGCTCTGATCAGTTCATTTAGCGGTATATTATATTTTTGCGCAATTAAGTAGAACGAATCACCGGATTGGATGGTATAATTCATTTTTACATCCCTCCTATTATCTCTAACGTTTATTCCAAGAGAAGAATGATGATGATCCGATTTTGGATTTGAAGAATTGTTTTTAGATAACACCGATTTTACAGCTTTTTTTATCTCTTCGTAGCTGGTACATCTACAAAGATTAGATTGTAACCACTCTTGAATGACTTCGTCATTTGCATCCGGGTGGATTTTTGATAATGCATAACAATTCATAATAAATCCAGATGTACAATAGCCGCATTGAAAAGCCCAATTTTCTATAAAAGATTTTTGAATAGGAGTATCTTTAAGCCCTTCTATTGTCATTATCTTGTGCCCTATTGCTTCAACGGCGAGCATTAGACATGATTTAACAGGCCATCCGTCGACAAGAACTGTACAGGCTCCACAATCGCCATTCTCACAGCCCGGTTTAGCACCTGTGAGGCTAAGCTGCTCACGCAGTACGTAAAGCAGCGTATCTGCAGGTCTTGCCACAATGCTTTTTATTTCACCATTAACGTCAATTTCCAGAGGGACTTTATTTTTGTTGAGGGATACAAACATAGGCTAATTCCTCCCTCCAAGCATCAGAATAATATCTGATAAAGTATTTTTAAGGACAAATTCTCTATATTCAGCAGATGCTTCAATATTGTTATTAATAGGAGCCGGAAGGATGGACAGTGCCTTATTTATTCTGAGTTCTAAAGGAATAGTCTTATCGTTTAAAACTTGCTCTATATTTGATGATCTAAAGGGAAAAGGACAGACGCCGCTAAAAGCAAACCGGATTTGTCCGTCCTTTTTTAAGGAATCGATAGAAATAAGAGGATAAGCAGATTTTTCCTGCTTCGTCTTCTTTATACTCATAAAAGGAAATTGACTGTAGCCTACATCTGTTACAAGCTGGACTAAGAACTCCCCTTCTTCCAGATTCAACGTTTTATTAAACACTTGATTAATAGGGACATTTCTAATTCCTGTTTGTTCTGCCAAAACCACCTTGCTGTCTGAAAGCAGAAAAGGCAGAACAGCTTCTCTAAAGGTTATTCTACCGCAAATATTACCGCCTACAGTTAATTTATTACGGACCGTATGATCTGCAACCTTTCTGGATGCTCTTCCTAGAAGGGGAAAAATATTGGATTCTTCAAGCTGGGTAAGGGCTACGGAGGCGCCTATTACAAGTTTTTCATTTTGAATATATAAGGTATTACATTCAGGTATTCCTTTTATATCAATCACAGCTTCGGTGAATATATGGGATCTTCTTGCCATGGTTATAATTTCTGTTCCGCCGTTAAAATATAAAGGCGCTTTTCCCTGGGTATTCAATAATCTAAATGTATCTACTGCTTCCATCATTGAAGCTGGTTTATAATATTCAAAGTCAAATGGAATCACTTCTTACCCCCCCTTTTGTTTTCCAAATGAATTCCGGTAAGAGGGGCATAAAATTAAGTGGTACCTGTACGGCAGCGGATAGTGCGCTTGCTAGTGCTGCCGGCATTCCAATAACACCATGTTCACCAATTCCCCGAGAACCGTAGGGAGCATCCATCTGAGGTGTTTCTACAAAGTCCACAATGTATTCAGGGTTTTCGCCAAAGTGTAATATCTTGTATGTACGTAATTGTGGGTTTTGAATGATTCCATTATCATTAAAAATAAAGTATTCTCGGCTTGAAAAGCTAAGGCCCAGGTTCATACCACCTGTAATCTGCCCTTTGGCTGCTTCTGGGTTTAGCACTTTCCCAGCATCGATGACCGTTACGGCTTTTAAGATTTTATAGGTATATTCTTTCAAGTCCAGTTCTACTTCAACAGCTTGGGCGCCCACGGTCCATTCAGGACCCGGATTTCCTTTGCCGGTTTCAGGATCCAGACCGGTGAGGCCTTTCATAACAAAACGTCCCCGTCCGATGACTTGGCTTCCTACACTTTCAAAACCAAGGCCCACCCTTGGATCTTGCCTCCAAAACACCCTACTTTCCGATACATCCAGATCTTGAGTGGAGATGTTTAACACTCTAGAGGCCGTCATTTTGAGCTGATGCATTGCATCTTCAGCAGCTTCCAAAACTGCATTTCCAACGAGATAAATAGTCCTACTTGCAGCTGTTTTCCAATGTTCCGGATCAATTCTCGTGTCAACCTCCATGTGAACATGAATTTTAGAGATATCCATTTTCATTCTTTCGGCTAGTATTTGAGCAAGGACTGTTTTTGTTCCCTGGCCAATTTCAATTGCTCCGGTATGGAGATTGATGCTTCCATCGTGATTAAAGGTAAGAATAGCCCCTCCACTTGCATTGATGGGTGTGTTTGAGTTTTTCCAAATACAACTGACACCCTTTGCCCTAACTTTGTTGTTTCCGATTGGGATCCTTCTTCCTTCATCCCAATGAATGAGTTCTCTTAATCTTTTTAAGCATGCCGGCAAATTACCAATATTACTGGAGTTTAGCAAAGTTTGGGTAGGTGTGGTATTTCCGGGGATAATGGCATTCTTTAGTCTTAATTCTAATGGATCCATATTTAACTGATCAGCTAAAATATCCATTGCTCTTTCTATGGCAAAGGTAAGCTCAAGGTGACCAAAACCCCTGAAAGCCACAGCATTGGGATGGTTTGTATATAGGCATAATGAATCACACCATAAGTTGTCAATAGTATAGGGACCGCTGCAATCTACTGCTGCAGCCCTGCTTATAATTGCTCCTCTGTCCGAATAAGCACCACTGTCAAATAAATGGGTGATTTCTGCTACTGTAATTTTCCCCTCTGTTGTACATCCAAGTTTGACTTTTGCATCTAGTCCTATATGAACCGGGGAGGTGATCATGTCTTCTTCCCGAGAGTTTAACATTTTAACAGCTCTACCGCCTACGGATTTTGAAGCAATGTAGGCTAAAATCTCTAATTGCACACTTGTTTTGCCACCAAAAGCCCCGCCCACGAGAGGCGTTTTCACAGTAACTTTTCGCGGCTCAATATTAAAATATAAACTGATTAATCTTTTTACTGTAAAAGGGGTTTGGGTAGATGTATAAATAATGACTTCTCCATCAGGCTTGATTTGAGCGATTGAGCATCTGGTTTCCATTGCCACATGGTCTGATTGCGGGAATGAAATATTTGATTCAATAGTAATTTGACTTTTAGCCCAGCCTTTTTTCAGATCCCCTTTTCGGATTTTGGTACGATTGGCAATGTTTGTGCCGGGTTCTGGATAAACCTCTTCTAAGAGCTTATAATCTTTTAGATTTTCATGAATGAGTGGAGCATTACTCTTAATAGCATCATTAGGGGAATTTACAACATCCAGAGGAATGTAATCTACCTTTATTAAAGCGGCTGCTTTTCTTGTGGCTTGTTCACTATCAGCTACGATTAATGCTACCGGCTCTCCGTGATATCGTACTTTATCTAAAGCAATAGGTGGTCTGTCTAAAATAGGAGAACCTGTGAGAATAGGGCACTGTTTTCCGGTCACGATAGCATATACGCCAGGTACTTTCCATGCTTCAGAGGTTAAAATTTGTTTAATTTCTGCATGTGCATATGGACTTGCGACAATGCTGGCATGCAATAGTCCGGTAATATTATAATCACCTGTATATTTAGCTGCGCCTGTAACTTTATCCAGGGCTTCTTTTCTAAATACACTTTTTCCTATTATATAAAACATGTCATACTGCTCCTTAATATTGGACGTCGCTATAACATGTATATTGGAATGTACTTTTGTCCTATTACTTCAAAATCACATTGATTTTCACACAGTGAATTAATGGTCACCGTCCTTTTCCATGAAGCGTAGGCCCAATCCTTGTTCGCGTTATAAGAATTAGTAGAAGTTTGAATTAAGAAAGCGAATATCTATAATGCGAAGTTCATTTAAGCTAATATGATGAATTTTTGATATATTTAGCCCATTTAAGATTAACCAATACCTTAGTTGTATTGGGTGTATTTTGTAGAATGATGATTTAATTCGAAGGAAAATAATGGTGAATGTAGAATATTAGTAATGTCTATAATGGGAAGCTAGGCTGAATGAGGTATAGTGAATATTATAGCAATACTACGCAGTCTAAATTGGAGGAATAAACTATGAATCAAATCATTCGCAGCTATTTGAATGCACACATTAAAGAATATGGAGTTGAAAAATACGGACCTGCTGATGCATTCGAACACTTCATTAATAAGTGTATTATTAATCGTGTTACTTCTGAACGTTTCGATCCTCAAGATGTAATGACTGAAAAAGGAGAAATCGGTCTTGATGGTGTTGCCATAATTGTAAATAATCAACTCATTACAGATATGGACGTTTGCCACGCAATTTTCGATCAGAAAAGAAAAGTTACTATAAAATTTGTTTTTATACAGGCTAAGACAAGCGAAAGTTTTGATGGCGGTGATATGAGTATTTTTCTCAAAGGAGTAAAGCATTTTTTTGAACCAGAAGATGTGAGGCCAGCAACAAATGCAAAGATGGAAAACTTAATCAAAATTAAGAATTACATCTATGAAAAAGCTATTGAACAATCAAGCAAGCCCTTCTTAGAGATGTACTATGTATGTTGTGGCAAATGGAATGAGGGGAATAATCTTTCAAACAATTATAAAACAGATGTGCGTTTCTTCGAAGAAAGCGGTGATTTTTCCACTGTTGAGTTTTTCCCTTATGATAGCGAAAAAATCATAACAACCTATAATGAAATGAGACGCAAGATAAGTCGGACATTTACAATGGAAAAGCGTCTGCCGTTTTACTCAATGCCTGGTGTTAGCGTTGCTTATTTTGGCCTAATTAGATGCAAAGATTTGGCAAGATTATTGATGGACGACCATGGTGAACTCTTTAATAATATTTTCGAAGATAATGTCCGGGATTTTCAAGGTTATAACCCAGTCAATTCAGAAATTAGAACAACGCTTTTGGACGAAAAGGATCAGGAGCGCTTTTCCGTACTTAATAATGGTATTACCATAATCGCTAAAAACATAGAAACAGCTGGTGATATTATTAGTATTTTTGATTACCAAATTGTAAATGGATGCCAAACAAGCCGCGTAATATTTGATAATAAGGAAATGTTAACTGACAATTCGTGGGTTTTATCAAAGGTTATTCAAGTTGAAAATGAAGATGTTCTTGACAGAATTGTTTATACTTCTAACAGGCAAACTGAGGTAAAATATGAAGCGTTTTCGTCCGCAAATCGCTTCCATAAGACGTTACAAGAGTACTATGCTTCAATTCAACCGGAATATCGCCTTTATTATGAGCGCCGGTCAAAACAATATGATATGGATGCAACAATAAATAAATACAGAATTGTCTCATTGGCAGGACAAACATTTGCGTATATCGCGATGTTCTTAAATGAACCGCATAGTGTTAATCGTTATTACGGAGAATTATTAGAAGCATATAAGAAAAGGCTATATGGCAAAGATGATTGTGTCGAACCATATTACATCTCGGCTTACTACTTGTATTTTATCGAACTGGCTATTAAGCAAAATCAAATTGACAAGAAGTTTAAGTCTTTTAAATATCATATTTGCTGTGCGATGCGTGCACTTACATGTAGCTCAAAATTACATCGTGGAAACAGTAAAGAAATTAAAAAGGAAGCTCAAGATTTAATTGCCCTTATACAAGATCCCATGCGTTTTCAGAGAGAATTACATACAGCCTGTACTTGCGTTGAAAATACAATAAACGCTTCTGGTGATATCCCTGCGGACATTCGATTCCGGAGTAGAGACTTTACATTTAGATTGTTAAAAGAGGTAGAGAAGTTTACATCCACAAGAAATTCAGATGAACATTTATGTGTGGGACAAATAGTATCTTGCCAAGTTACAGCACTAAGACTATATAATATTGAGGTTGAGCTCCGGACTGATGACGGTAGAAAGCGGGGCTCAATTCATATTTCAAATATTGCAAATAGATATATTCAAAATATCAGTGATGAAGCCCAGTTAGGAGAAATATTACAAGCAAAAATTATTACTGAGTTCAATGCGCAGACCTATGGATGGGGGCTATCGTTGATTTTGGATTAACACAACCAATTCATTATGTCAACAGCAGAACTGCGTATTATGTTTAGAATGTGCCGGATGCTAAGAAACAGTGAATTTCGCATTATCCTACTATGCGGAACTGCTAACACTAAATATAAACGGGCGGTACCAAGTAAAAGGGTACAACCCGTTTATTTATAATTTTTAAAACATTTAATTTGTTATAAAAGCATTGCCTTTTACAAAGTTAAAGTCGGCTTTTCCCCTTTAACAGAAATTGCAATGCTTTCAGTTCCTTTACTTATCCTAAATACAGTAGCATACCTTTCGCCATATTGGCTTTTAATCTTAATACTATCCCATTCTCTTACATCTCCTCTGGTCAATTGCCCCGTAAAAACTGTAATATCTCTTTCCTCTAAATCAAACAAACCATCTATTTGTATATTCAACTGCGAGCAAAACTCCTTATAATCTGTTTTATCAGGCTCTAAGAGATTGTCCATTGCAAACTCGATTATCTTAAACATCCTTGCTTCATGAGAATCACTATACTCTACTTCGCCTCTAGAATAGTAATCAGCCCTTTCCTCAGCTGCCTTAATTATTCTGTGTTTGCAGAATCTACATTTTGATCTAATTTTAAATATAGAATTCTATGCAATTTAGAAATCATCTTTTCACTACATGGTTATTTAAGGATAAATATACTTAGTGATTCCTAAAAAGGAATTGTCTTACACTTATTGAATATAGAATAAAGGGATATAGAGATGGGGTTAGAGAATGGGTAAAGAATTGAACGAAAGCATAAGTAATAAAATAGTCTTACCGGAGCTACTAACCGAATTTCGTGAGGCCATCGAGGCAGAAATAACAGCTTCAAAAAAGAAAGCTTCTAGTAACGCCGTACCTTTAGTAAATGGAAAACGAATCGCTCAGAACGCAAATCAATTTCAATATATTTTTACTATTGAGTCGATATTAAATACCCCTGATGGGTCACCAGCAGAACTAATAATTCAAGGAAGAGCACCAATTGAAACCACTATTGTTCAACTTGAAGAGGTTAGAATAACACTTAGCACAAGTGTAGATTTAGGAGATTTCGTACCTTTTGCACGATTACAAAGTAACTTATCTATTCTGCTAAAAAAACTGATTAGTAGAATCGAAGACAATTCTCAGAACGACAATGTTGTTGGAATGCGTATGTTAGGTGCGTTACCTATAGATAATGTTACTAAAATTGATGATTTATCGGGATTAGAGGATCTTAATCTTAATCAAAAAAAGGCAGTTGTAAGTGCAATCGAAAGAAATATGACCTTTATCTGGGGACCGCCCGGAACCGGGAAAACTAAAACGATCGGTAATATAATCAATGAACTTTACAAAAGAAATAGAACTGTTTTGCTTGTATCACATACTAATATAGCTGTTGACCAAGCTTTGATGAAAGTAGCTAAAAGTGTGGATACGAATGACTTAGAAAATGGTTGTATTCTTAGACTTGGTACCCCTAGCAATCCAGAATTAAATGATAATTTCCCGGAAGTAATGATGAGTTATCAAATATCCCATCGTGCAAAAGAACTCGAGATACAACTTAAGTATAAGACTGATAATGTAGAAACAATACAAGACGATATCAGGAAACTATATCGGCAAATTGCTGAATACAAATGGTATTGTGGTTATTCGGCTATAAGAGATGATTTGTGCATAATTCTAGAAAGATATAAAGAAGATTCTATGGAACAAAGCGAGATACTTGAATGTATAAATAAGCTTACACTTGAAAAGGATGAGCTTCCTAATATTAACGCTATAAAGGAATATTTAAGTTTAAAGGATCGTTTATCAAAGAATGAAGAGAAAATTAATAAGGCAAAACGCAAACATGATTCATTGATCAATGAACTTAATGTACTTAAAAATCGACTGGATGAAGTTAATAGTATCCTAACTTTATTTGATCGATCTTCGGAAATCAAAAAGGAATTATCACAAAAAGTCTCTTTAAGTTCACAGTATCAGATTTTAAAGCGTTTGGAAAATGATATTAATGCCGTACAAACTGATATAGAAACCAAAACAACAGAACTATCTAGGCAAGAGAACTTATTAGTTATCGCTAAACAAACCAATAAAATAAGTAGAGCACTTAGAGGTATACCTTCACCTGAACAATTAACAAAAGAAATCAGTAATATGAGAAACACGATTCTTAATCTGAATATCATGCTTAAAGAAAAAAATCTGGGTTATGGTAAGCAACATTCCGTTTACCAAGAAATCTATAATCTTCAGGAAGAGTTAAAATCAATTAACCTAATAGAAACAAATCGTTCTAACGTTGAAGTAAAGTATTTTGATCTTATTGGTCAAATCGAAAGAAGCAAACAACAAATCGAAGGAAATGCCGCTAAAACCGAACACTTAAACGAATTATCGTATGATTTAATGGAACAGATTAATAGGACCGAAATAGGATTTTCTAATGAAAGCCAAAAAGCTTTAAATAAATATATTTTTATCGAAGAATCTATTAATAACTATCATAAACAACAAAGTAAGTTAACAGAGAGGGTTGATTTATATAAAGATGCGCTGAATACTTATTTTAAAAACAACAGTCCGACACCTTTCTTGAACAATTCTAACTACAATGACTCAAGTTACGATGAACAATTTGAGTTCTTAGAAAGGATGTATAAATCTAACGGTATAACCTTGAAAAACGTTAACATTGACCAGATTGAGAGCAATATTAAACTATTAAAAGATATTGAAGTAGAGCTAAGAGTGGAACTTGCGGAAATAAAAAAGAAATTAGCAGAGATTGAAAAGGAAATAATTTCTCAAGCCAAAATAGTAGGAACAACCTTAACAAAAGCGTACCTAAGCGATGAAATGCAATCCAGGAAATTCGATACCATAGTTTTGGACGAGGCATCAATGGCACCTATACCAACGCTATGGGTAGCAACCTTACTAGCGGAAAACAATGCGGTTATTGTAGGCGATTTTAAGCAACTCCCACCAATTGTTTTATCCGATGTGGAAATAGCCAAGAAGTGGATCGGAAATGATATTTTTGAGCGATCTGGTATTAAAGCAAAATACGAACAAGGATGCCCACCGGATTACTTTATCATCTTAAATGAACAGTATCGAATGGAAAGAGAAATTGCAGAAATAGCAAATCGTTATTATGATGGTAAACTATTGTCCCCGCCTTCTATGGAGAGAAATCTTGAGAGATTGGAATTTGATTCATGGTGCAATGATAGCCTTTTATCGGAAAGTCCAGTAGTTTTAGTCGATACCGAGAATTTAAATGCGTGGGTTACTAGTGTCACTAGGGGTAATCAAAGTAGTCGATTAAACTTCCTTTCTGCCACATTAAGCGTAAATCTTGCCGAAAGGCTCATCTCAAATTACTCTTTAAATGACAATAAGAGAGAAAAAACAAGCAAGATACTCATTGTTTCTCCTTATCGGCCGCACACAAAATTAATTGATCTTCTATTAAGGGATATTAAAATAGAAGACCAATTAATACGGGCTGGAACGATTCATAGTTTTCAAGGGGCGGAAGCAGATATTGTTATTTTCGATTTAGTTGTGGATGAACCCCATTTCCGAGTAAATCTTTTTATGCATACCAATGAGATAACTGAACAGATGAGGCGGCTTTTTAATGTAGCCATAACCCGAGCTAGATTCAAGCTATTAATAATAGGAGATTTTAAATATTGCCTGTCTAAGGGTAAAAACTCGGAACTTGGTGATCTATTAAACTATCTTATTTATAACCAAAAGTTTCCAAGGATTGATGCTACACAAATCGCTCCCACATTACACGAACAATCTCTTAAAGCCCAAAGAATACTAGTGGGTGGGCGAATTGAGAAAGCCGAAGAAAGATTTGTTGTTACACAAGAATCCTTTTACTCCTATCTATCTCCCGATCTCGAAAACGCTAAGAATGAGATTGTAATATATTCTCCATTTATAACAAAGGATCGTTTATCATATCTCCAACCACAATTACAAGTTGCTGTTAATCGCGGAGTTAAAGTATTTATTATTACTAAAAGTCTTCAAGAACGTAATAAGAGTGAGCTTTCTACATACCGGGAATTGGAAGATCATATATCTGAAATTGGCATAGTGCTTATTCATAAAATGAGAATGCACGAAAAGCTCGTTTTTATTGATGATGATATTGTTTGGACAGGTTCGTTAAATCCATTAAGTTTCTCGTCTACCCAAGAAATTATGGAACGAAGGCAAAGTAAAGACGTCCAAAAAGATTACAAAGAGGTTCTCCGACTTTCTGAGCTTACGAATTATATTAATAAACAAGAGGCAAAATGTCCTATTTGTGGATCTGAAGTAATAGCTGCTGAGGGTAAGGATGCACCTTTTTATTGGAGATGTATCAACGACAACTGCTTTACCCGCGGAATTGACCAGCAATACCCTATGAACGGGGAGTTAACATGCGCTACTTGCGGGGGGGAATTTAATTTTGGTTATTGGGGCGAAGCACCATCTTGGCGTTGTACTGTAAACAAGCGGCATCATATGACCTTGTATCGATCGCACCTTAAGTTACCAAATATGGCAAACAAAGTTCCAAAAAGGGATTTAATAAAGATTAGAAATTATTTGGACGAGGTTTATCCCGAGAAATCAAAAATAGAAACAAAGCAGAACACAACAGGCCAAATGTCATTGTTCGATGATTTATAGATAATCTTACAATTGGGTTTAGCCTATGAATCCAGAATTGTTCTCAGGCTATAAGAGCCCATCATGCGAACGCATAGGTTCATCTCTCCTTTAAGTTCGGTCCTTCCGGTTTCCGCCGTCGCGTACTTCCGTACTATGACCTCTGCTGACTTCTGCAGATTCAGCGTACCCTTTCGAGTGCGATCACGAAGTTACTTCGCATGTTCTACAGACCTCCCCGGATAAGAACGTTATCTTTCTGCCCGCGCTTGCCCAAGTCTACTGCCATAACCCTTGGCCGCTTGGATTTTGCCTCGCGATAAACACCCTTGTCCTTAGCTTCAGTAGGCGCCGCTAGCCCCCGTTCCGGACTTCCACCGCATAGATAACGCCCATGCTGGGCGTATTACGAAAAAGGACAGCGACTTATGTCGCCGTCCTTTTTAAATCGAGCATTGGCCAAATCCTTACTTCGCGTTATAAGAATAATCCGAAGTAACGGACACAATGTGCAAGGGTATCAATTATCTATAATGCGAAGTTTATTGCTAATATGATAACGTTTTATTCTATCTATTATAGATCAATCAAAATACACCCATCATCTTAGGTGGGTGTATTTTGTTGAAAGCCGAATTATTTTAAAGGAAAATAATGGCGAATGCAGAATGTTAGTAATGTCTATAATGTGAACCTAATATGAAGTGCAATACTTTAGGTTATAGCAATTAGAGGAAGCTCAACGATATAATTTGTAAGTGAGAGGTGATTATATGGAAACTAAAGTAAATGCATGCCTCAATAATGAAAAATCTAATGAAATGAAGCAAGCCTTTTTATCGAGCGCCATTTCTGACATAGCTACTTACATTCAGCTTGCCGATACGAAGGTCTCTATAATTATGGGCGCTCTTGTTGCATTCATTGCTGGTATTTTAGCCTGTTATGAACCTATATTTCAAGCATTTTCAAATATCAAAACTTGTAGTTGGTTTGGAGTTAGTATTATTATTTTTATTTTGTTATATATGCTAAGCCTAATTGCAGTATTTGTGTTTGGCATTTTAACTATCCGGGGGCATGTTTCTGATATTGGGTACAAGTCTAAATGGTTCCTGCCACGGTCAACTAAAGAGTATTCATTTGATGCGTATAAGCAGGATTTACTGGATATGACCGATGAGGATATAATCGTGAATATGGGAGCAGAACTGTATAAGTTAAATGATATCAATCGACAGAAGGCAAAAACGATGAAGTGGGCAATACGTTCATTTTCAGCATCGCTTGTGGCAGTTGCTGTTATTGGCGTATTGCTTCTGATAAACACATTGTGAGGTGAAACTATGGCAATCAATATAGACGCAATTTATAAAAGCACATGGGAGCATTATCAGCAGGCGAAGCAAAGTCTTATCGAGAAAAGAGCGTTTGAGCATTGTGATGCTGCTATATCTGATGTAATCCCGGGATTTGAAGCTGACAAGCTTGAATTTGGCTCATACGATAAAGAGAACTTTGCGGTTTTGTTTGTTGATATGAGAGATTCCACCAAACGGGCGCAGGATGTCGGTGCAGAAAAAACATTTTTAACTATGCATGTATTTCTTACCGCACTTCTTGAAGTTGTCAAACATTATCATGGCAAGGTGATTGATATTATGGGTGACGGGGTAATGGTGTTTTGGGGTGGAAGGGAAGCCCGTGCTGAAGATAATATGGTTAAAACAGAAGCTGTGCGCAATGCAGGACGCTGTGGCCTCGCTATGCTTAATGTGCGAACCGGGGTTATAAATAAAATTATTACAGATGAAGAACTTGGAAACGAAGTCAGCATTGGTATTGGTGTTACATTCGATAGTGTAGTCGTAACTAAGATTGGAATCTCCGATTCATATGATGTTAAAGCATTTGGAGATTGCATAAATGTAGCATCAAAATACTCAAAACATCACAATCGGATGAAAGTTTCAAAGAAAGTTAAGGAGCTTTGGCCATCCTCGAAAACAGGAAAATTGCGTTTTGTTGAAGATCGAACTGGAGGCTATTTTGTTGAATAAGAGGTGCTGATTATGGGAGATGAAAAGATAACAAGAGCTGAATTGGATTTGCTTTCAACTGCCATTAGCCGAATTGTTTCCACGGAGGTACTTGAGAAAACCATACCAGATCAGTTGCCTTTGATGGGTGACCTGCCAGATACAAACAAGAGTTTTTGCGGCAAGGTATCCATACTTTTTGTAGATATGCGTGGCTCAACAAAATTACCTGAGAAATTCAACACAGAACAATTAGTTAAAATCTATCGAGGATATATCCGGACAGTTGTACAAGCTATTCGTTATTCAGGTGGCGTAGTTAGAGATTTCATGGGCGATGGTGTGCTTGCTGTATTCATCGATGATGAAGATGGTAAATCCGAAGATAAGGCTGTACACGCAGCTAGGTACATTACAACTACTATTGATAAGTTTCTCAACCCTGTGTTGGATCAAAAAATCAAACACAGAATTTCCTGTGGTATTGGTATACATACTGGAGATGTTTCTCTTTCCAAGGTAGGGATGAAGGGGAAAGAACAAGATGATGAAGCCGAAAATGAGTTTGGTATAGCTTGGATTGGTAACAGTACAAATCTGGCGTGCAAGTTTAGTGGTGCCGTAGGTGGCGGTGCAATCTTCATAAGCCCATCTACTTATGCTGTGCTTTCTGATATAGAAGGCAAACAAAAGTGGGAGAAGATTGAGATTTCAAAGGGCAGCAACGTGCTAAATGGCTATATAGCTAAGCAATACTACTTACAGCTTGATGAAGATATAGAGCCTTGCGTTGCTGAAAATGATAGCACAACCGTAAGTTTGGTAGATGAATTGAAAGCGGAGTATCAAAGGCAACTTGCTGATATAGCAAGAAAGTCTGAGGAGCTTGGACAAAAGGAACAGGAGCTTAAAGAAAAAGAGCAAAAATTGAATACAAAGGCGCTAGAAGTAACTCGAAAGGAAAATGGAAATTGCACGACAGAAAGAGCACTTCAGGAGCATGAATATCTGTTTTATTGTAATGTGTTGGGTAGTGGTCATTGCAAGTCGGCGTATGTAGAAGCAATGGGAGACATTTTTTGGGAAGATTATTTGCAAAAAGCTATTGAAGCCGGCAAAAAAATTGGGGAAAATGAGCATGAGATAAAGCAGAAAATAAGCTATGCACTAGTGAGCATCTACGTGGATTTAGAAATGTATGATAAGGCATACGACTTTTTAGTAGAGCAAGCTACCGGGTATGCATGGCTAAATCTTTCTGTAGTACAAAACATTGTCAAGCACGTTGGATATTGCGATAGGCTTAAGTCTGCGCTATATACAAGGCTTGTAAAAAACGACTTAACTCCAGAAGATAGAAAAGACTTTGAGCAGATAAAAGATTGGCTAGTTTTTGAGTATAAAAAAAGATAGGAGTGAAACGGTGTCTATTAACCCATATAGAGAATTTGTCGCAAGTATATCTCCAACTGAATTTGAAGTGCTTTGTTTAGAAATATTAAATAGCTATGCAGAAGCTGAACATTTATCAAAGTTCTCCATTCAACATAATGTTCATATCCCCACAGACGATGGTATATATCAAATAGATATTTACGCAAGTTTTATCGCAATGGGAGTTGAATTTAAAGTCATAACTGAATGCAAACGATATTCTAATTCCGTTTCCCGTGAAAAAGTTGCGGTGTTAAATGATAAAATAAGAAGTCTTGGTGCACATAAAGGAATTATAATTTCAACATGTGGTTTTCAAAGCGGAGCATACGAGTACGCTAAAAAGCACGGAATAGCGCTATTACAGATTATCGATAAAAACGTACTACATATTATGAACGCTGCCAATCCAAAAACGGAAGAACAAATCAATCTTATGCTGGAATGGAACAAATGTATGCCAAAATACTATGCAAAAGAATATGATTCAATGGATTTCCCAGATAGATCAATCTATCCCTCCCCCAAAATGTTAGAAGAAATACGACGAGATTTTATTTTAGCGCACCCAGAACTGTTAGCAGAGAAGAACTGAAGAAAATCCATTTCGCCTAATGTTTATTACTAACTTATTTTACTAAGTAGTGAACTTCCCATTATCCTACATATGCGAATCCACTACTAATAGAATACCAACAAATAACATTCATACCGAAAATCACACACAAACCACAGTAAATATATTTTTATAGTTGGTGCCAAAATAACTGTGATTTAAGCGTGAATTATGGGGTGAGTAGCAAGGTGTTAGAACTTAAAAAGCCTTGATAGTACATTAGGGACTAATGTGAATTTTCCACATTTAGCCCCTAATTTAGTGATAATTACTGTGATTTTTAGTTTTGTAATCTCAGAATGGAACCCATTATTTTATGCTAACCAATCATTTCTTCCATAAAAACTTCCGGCTATAGGGTTTAAGGAGTTCAACCAGACTTAAGCCAGGATCTAGTTGTACTAAAATTCCCTCTAAAGTTAATATGCACTTTCCAACAAGGATGAACTGGGAAGGAATATAAATTCCGTGACGATTGATAAGATAAAAGAAGTCTTGAATCGCCACGCCCATTTCTATTTTTTTTAGGTCTCTCTTTAAATGCTTTGTTCGCAAGGCTGAGATATCTTGTAAAAATTGAGTTTGATCAATATTTTCCGGCACAATCCCGATACGAGATAAGATGTCTAGAAGCTTTTGGTCCTTTCCACGAATTAATGCGGCGACAATAGCGGTAAGCTCAGAACGATTTTGATCCGTTAATGTCCCAAAGATCCCAAAATCGATTAAGGCGATTTCTCCCTGCGGTAAAATGAGGATATTTCCGGGGTGGGGGTCACCATGGAATTTTCCATCCCGTAGAATTTGTTGGAGAAGACCTTGACTTAAGTGCTTTGCGATCAGCGAATGGTTATATTCTAATTTCTCGGCAGTGGGCGTCTTAGGACGGGATAGATCAGTGATAATTTGATAAAGTGGAATTCCCGGGATAAATTCCTGGGTGAGGACGTTAGAATGGGAGAATTCCCAATAAACCTTCGGAATGATAAAAGCGCTACGCTTTTTCACCTGGGCTAACGTTTCCATATTTCGCCCTTCATTCGTAAAATCAAGCTCTTCCAGAAGGGTTTTAGAAAACTCATTATAGAGGGTTCGGATGGGATAGAGTTTTTCCCATTCCGTCTTTTGCTCAAATTGAGCCACAAGGGTTCCGAAAATCTCTAAATCGATTTGTGCGACTTCCCGAATACGAGGGCGTTGGACTTTTACAGCCACTTTTTCACCGCTATTTAGAATCGCCTGATGCACCTGCCCAATGGATGCTGCAGCTAAAGGCTTTGGATCAAATTCTCGAAAGACCAAATTCATTCGTTGCTGGAGGGAGTTTTCAATGACTTGCTGAACCTCTAGAAAGGAGAAGGGGCGGACCTGATCTTGAAGTTTTGTTAACTCTTTGACAAGGGGTTGAGGAAGGATATCGGATCGGGTACTGGCCAATTGACCCATTTTAATAAAGGTTGGTCCAAGCTCAGTAAGAGCCCCGCGAAGACGCGCTCCAATTAGCGCCAACTCCGCTTCTGTGTAATTACGATTTGGCCCTCCAAAGCCAGGTAGAGGGAGTGGAATCTGCTCCACAACCCAGTACCCCAGGCCGTAGCGGATGAATACGGAGATAATTTGTGAATATCGTGCTAAATGACTCATTGGTATTCCAAACATGCTTAAGGTCCCCACTTCTTGAGAACTAGTTACTCCATTGAACGAGATTCAGTGCTACTAAATGGCCAAATCCTTTTTGTTAAAGGCGTAAATTCCTAAACGGAGAAGAATGATGGTTCCTACGGTAAGTCCGATGATTTTTTTCGCAGGACTAGAAGTACCCTCTAAGACCTCTTGAGGCTGGTAACACTGAAACAAGGATAATTGACGTACCCAAGACAATTTATCACTGAGTCCCCCCGCCACATCTAAAGCATAAAAGGCCAAGGTTAATCCGGCGGCGAAGGTAAGGGCCATATCACGCTGGGCAAACCACGCGGAGAAAAATAGGCTATAAGCACCAATAAGCGAATAGAACGTAAACCCAAGGATTCCGAAAAGGAAATAGCGCCAACGATTAATGGAAATTTCAAAGCGGGAAGTTCCACCGTATAACCCGAGAAGTGTCGAAAGCACTAAAACTGCATTGCCACTCAAAAGCACCAGGGCTTGTGTGGAAAGAAATTCATCCCGTGAAACCGGGGTAGAGAGAAGAAAGGCCAGCGAACCGTCATCGACCATTTGTGCCAAAAGCTCATTCGCCGACTCCACATTATATAAAACCATTAGCATAGCCCAAATTCGTGCGAAAAATTGACCCGAAATAAAGGCCTCGAAGGTATCTACCCGTGCCTCCTCGGAAACTCCGAAGACCGTCTTCACAGCCGAGGGTATATCCTCAGCGATTTTCGTTATGGCTGGATTCTCGGATATTACGGGATAAACCCAAGTTAAGAGTCCTTCATAAAGAATGATTCCTGTTGAGAGCTTGGCGATTTTTTTACCGTTCTGCTTCATCATTGCTCGAAATATTGCCCGATTCAAACGCTATCCCTCCTTAACTTGAGCGGTAAAACTGCATAAACGCTTCTTCCAACTCAAGTGAGCCTTGTTTAAATCGTTTGATATGGACTTGGGCCAGAGTTTTCCACAACTCGTCCTGTTCTCCTGAAACAAGGATCGTAAACTTGAAATCTTCAAGGGGATTGAGGAATAACCCGCTTTCCCTGAGAATCTGGGCATCTTCTTCACCCTCAACCTCGACTTCAAAGGTTTGGTGTTCCTTTTGTTTAAGCAAGGTGATATCCTGAACGGCTAGAAGTTCACCCTCACGAATTATGCCTACCTGTTCACAGGTTCTTTCAATCTCGGAGAATTGATGAGAGGACATAAAAATGGTTTTCCCTTTTTTCTTCTCCTCAAGAATCAGCTCGATAAAGGTCTTTTGCATTAAGGGATCAAGACCGGAGGTTGGTTCATCCAAAATCAGAACAGGGGAGTCCAGCATCAACGCGGCAATAATCCCTAACTTCTGCTTCATTCCCTTAGACATTTTCCGTATGAGTTGTCTAGGGTATAGGTCAAGAGAAGCTAAGAGCGTTTTGCGATTTTTATGAATCACCCTAGACTCTCCATGCATGCCTTCGATAAGATCTAAAAATTCCTCGCCAGTTAGCTGTTCCATGAAGTGGAGTTCGCCCGGAAGATAACCAATCAAGCGTTTTAACTCAGTGCGATCTTCCCAGCAATCTAATCCACAAATGCTTGCACTTCCATGATTCGGCTGCATAAAACCCATTAGAACACGAATGGTGGTCGTTTTCCCGGCACCATTGGGTCCTAAGAAACCAAAAGCAGTCCCCACGTCAACCTGAAAAGAAAGTTTTTTTACCCCCCGACCTTCGCGATAGATTTTCGTAAGCTCATTGACCTCAAGCAAGTCCTTACCACCTCTTCGGAAAACCATTTACTTCCATACAATATGCATATTGGAACGAAAAAGTTTTCCTAGTTTCTGGCAAAGAAATAGTGTGAAACCTTAAAGGGTAACGGCATAACCTCAATTTCATGATATCCGGTACTGTTAAGAAGCTGGATGATATCCTCTTCGTAGGGCAACCCTTGAAAATCTTCATGACAAGCGAGGAAAAAACTCATTAAATTTTGCGGAATATGCGTTTGGATAAAGGGTAGGGAAGAATGAGTGCCACGTAAGGCCGTCAATATTCCGATCCTTCCTCCTGGAGCAAGCCATGTTTTTAACTGTCTTAATAGCTCAATACGCTGATCGGGCGCGAAATAGTAAATATTATTATTCAGTAGACAACAGTCGTACTTTTCGGGTGGTGGAGTAAGATTAAGGATGTCAGCGCATTCAAAATGAAGCCTGCCTTCAGACGATAGTGCAAGTCCCTGTGCTCGTTCGATAACGGAGGGATTGATGTCGACTCCTAACCCTTGAATATTCGGAAATTCCTTGCAGAGCTTATGCAGATAGAAGCCTTCCCCGCAGCCCACATCGAGAATTCTTAGCCAACGTTCTTTTTCGCATCGTCCTTTAAGCACGGGCCACACGAAAAACTCAGATGCTCTTGATGCTCGAGAAATAAGCTCATTTTCCATTTCACTTTCCATGTTCACAGGGGCGGTGAAACCCTCGATACGGCTAGGTAGCTCAGCAAAAACGGGTCCCCAATAGAGGACGAATTCCTTATACATAGCCTCTAGCCCATAATCACGATAGACATCAATAGCCTTGCCAACTCGGCTTAAGCGGTATTTATCCTCATGTTTGTGAAGCAGGTTTTGAAGCTTAGCTTGCTCAAGCCAATGGTCCAGTAAAATCGGGTCCCAATTCGGATTAAGCGCCAATAACTCTTCTTTAGAGTGCTCTTCTCTTAAAGCCTGCCAAAGATCAAGTTCAAATCCAGTGTGAATAAGCCAAAGAAACCCTAGACTTTCCATAAGGGTGACTGTTTTGCCAAGAAGCGTTAACATTCCAGTTTCCATCTAAAGCTCATCCTTTCATAAATAAAGCCCCTGTGGAAACAGGAGCTTTTAACAGTTGTCATAAGGTTTGGCGGTGCCTCCTTGGAATTGGCACATTACATCTTATGCTTAGGACAATGTTTGGTGTGTTTAGATAGAAAAACAAAAGGGAATGCAGAAAGCACGTGAAGACGAAAAAGTCCTCACGTGCTTTCAACAAAACAAGGGCAGATGTTTACATATAATTGGTATATAATATACGCGTAGATTACGCAATGTTAAGCAGCGTGGTGGGGTAGAACTATTAGTTAAGATGTCTTTCTGTGCAAAGTCAAATATCTATGAGACCAAGGAATAGTCTACAATAATGAGAACTACAATAATTTAGAGATGGAGAAGATCATGGAATTTAGAAGGGCAGCCTTTGCCGACATTAATAGTATTATGAAAATCATCGAGCAGGCCCAGGCTTATTTTAAGGAAGCAGGAATCAACCAGTGGCAGAATAATTACCCCAACGCCGAGATAATAGCGGAAGATATCGATAATAACCACAGTTATGTGTTAGTAAATGACGGAAACGTGGTGGCTACCGCGGCAGTTTCCTTCGACGGCGAAGCTACCTATGACATCATCTACCAAGGGCAGTGGCTTAGCGATCATGATTATGCTGTCATTCATCGCTTGGCGGTTGATGACGTCTATAAAGGACAAGGAGTGTCATCCCTAGTTATCAATAGTGTGGAGCAGCTTTGCCGGAATAGAGGAGTGGAAAGTATCAAAGTGGATACTCATGAGGGAAACATAGCTATGCAAAAGCTGCTCCGAAAAAACAAATTCCAGTACTGTGGGATCATCTACTTAAAGGATGGGAACAAAAGGATAGCCTTCGAGAAAATACTTAGTCCTGATAATACATAAAGAATACCATGGAGCCGGTATTAAGATCGGAATCAAGTCCACTCACCTTGCGCACATGATAAACTTGTCCGCCAAAGGCTCTGGCCTGATTATCCACGATATAGGCATAGTCATGTCTTTCAGGATTGACCCACCCCATAAAAGTATAAGTGTGGGCATTATCGACAGTAAAAACAATATCCCCCGGCCTTAAATTCTTGATATTGGTATCTTTCTTAAAGCCTAGCTTTGTGAGATAACTGCTGAATTTCCCGACATTGGCCATGGAATTAGGAATATTAAAGCCCATTCTCCTTAAAGCCTCGGATTGGAAATAGACACAGTTATTGATCATTATCCCTGAGTGGAGAGCTACGGCTCTATTATGAACGGATACCTGATTTTCTGGGTTGAGCATATAGTGATAGAGTCTGGCTTGTATGGCTGAGTGAAAGCTACTGGCTGGATAACTGTATTTATAGGTGTTTTTGTTAAAAAAGTAATTTTTGTTTTTAATGGGAATAACGGCTGCTTCAAATTTTAGCCTCGAATCCACGGTGCGTACCATAAACAGGGGCGATTGAGCCTCGCCATTTAATAGATGCACAACATTATCGACCACCTCATCGGGGACGACACCGGGACCACCTAAGCCTGTAACACTTGGGGTTATGCCGTTTACATAGAGTTGTGTTAAATAAGCAGCAATAGAATCGGGTATGAATGGAGTCGTGGGATCAATCAAGAGAATAGGGTTACCCTTTTGAGCAGCGAGAGGTGCACCTGATAAAGCATCGGGATAATTTAACCCGGAAGCGATATAGATCGTTTCAGGATTGGGGGCCATTTGCTCATAAGCTTGGGCAGCTGTTTCATAACGATCATTGCCCGAAAATCGCGTCACCGTGGCCTCGGGTAGAATGCTTTGGATTTGACTCTCCACCTCGAGGGAGACCACACCGGTGCCCCCGGAGATATAAACCTGTTTAGGTTGTTGGTTTTGTAAATAGTCTTGGATAGCTAATGGGATGCTATCGTGCTTGACAAGAAGAATCGGGGCCTGGGCCTGACTGGCAAAGCTTGAGACGCTCAGCACATCGGGGAAATTTTCACCGCTGGCGATATACACCGTTCCACCCGGCTCGCTGTTCAAGGCATCAGCTGTTAAGCGATCGGTGTCATAGCGGTCTACCCCGCCAAGCCGTTCCACTGTATAACCCTTATCGGCAAAAAAACCGTCAAATTCCGCTCCGATGACACCTTCCCCACCAATGATAAAGATTTTGCCATCCAGAGATAGATGGGTCTCGATATAGGCTAAGGCATCTGAAGAATTATGGGGATGCTTATTTACCAAAAGGATGGGAGCATTCAGTTGATGTGCTAAGACACTAGCAGACAAAGCATCAGGGAAATCCTTTCCTGAAGCCAAGACCACATGATCCACGACCTGATCCGAAAACTGATTGGCGATGGCCGCTGAGGTTTGATAACGATCCGGGCCATAAAGACGAGGATTGATATCAGTACTCGCTTGAACCGGACGTGCTGTGACCGCGATCAAGATGGTTAGACATAGTGTTGGTATAGCTAAACGAATAGATTTAGTGCGAATCATCTCAATCTCCTTTGCTTGTTTGTCTGATTTTCTAGATTTTTGCCCGTTTTTACACAATAATGATATTTTAACAGACAAGCAATAGGATGTGCACCCTAAATTTCTTCCAGTCGATCTGCTTCACAATTAGCGGTGAGGGGTGAGCTGTTTCCAGTGCGTGGTTTTGTGGCGCTGTCAGGGGTGAGCGGTTTTTAGTTTTATTATGAGATGACTTGGGTTTTTTAAAGGTATAGGTGTAAAATAGAGACAGGTATAGCGAAGGATGCGGAGAGGGATGTAAGCTAGAGGCAGATGTAGAGTTTGAGACGGGTATAGAAATGTGGGTAGAAAGATATAGATTGAGACTTAGAAAGATTGAGATTTAGGAGGCGGAATCATGCTCGAAGTAAAAAAAGGCAAGAAGAGCTTTTATATCGGAGATTCAGAGGAAAAGCCGCTGGCGGAGATGACCTTTGTGCCCTCCGGCGAACATCTGTTAATCATCGACGAAACTCATGTAGGGGAAGAATTAAGTGGTCAGGGCGTCGGCAAGCTCTTGTTAAAAGAGCTCGTCGCTTGGGCAAGAAGAGAAAACATCAAGATTAAGCCCCTTTGCCCCTATGCCAAAGCGCAGATGGAAAAGAACCCAGAATATCATGATATGATCTATTAATTGCATTTGCCATATTAATAAAGGGCATTATCAACCGAAAATTCAAGTTTTCGTGTTGATAATGCCCTTTGATCGAGAGACGGACCGACATATGCGGCTATCCTTTATAAGATTAACTATGACTAGAGTCTGAACTCCCACTACTTAAGGTGTCCGTTTTTTGAGCTATTACATTCGTTTTGGGTGTTATTATTCCCGGTTTTGGGGCGTTTCCTTCGGGTACAAATTTCAAGTTATTTTTCTTACCTACAGTTGCCATAATTATTCTCCTTTGACGTTAATATAAATTTAGTTTCTTCAATAGACAAAGTTTTAACCCGCTAATTTATTCCATTAATCAGTACATACAACGGTGCTGCTCATGCAGCGTAAAGTCTTCCTTGTTTAAAATGCAGAAATAAGCAGGATAGTGCAAGAAATTGTAGAATTTATGCACTATAGCGATCAAAGCATTAGTGGCTTTTAGCCTTATCCAATGATGTTAGGAGATATGAGATGGCAAAATCTTGGTTAAAGCTTTTTGGAGAAATTGTAGATGAAGTGGTTAGTGAGGCGTCGGATGCCTTTGATAATTACCGGCAAAGTGCCAAAGAGCGTTCGATTGAAAAAGAACTAAAAGAGAAAAAAGAAGAAGAAGAGAGAAACTATCCCTTTACTTCTTTTGTTAAGAATTTCCCGAAGGATTTGATATATAAGATCGTCGACGAAACCTATAACGAGCTATCGAGGTCAAGTGGAAACCAACCCGGATTTGGGGAGGATGAGATTTTTACTTTCGCAGAGGCCTTGATGCTGTCTAAATATGATCCGGAAGTCAAAGTTCATATGGATTATCTGCTTAGTATGTTCTTTCAGAAATACATGGGGCCGGCAGATTTTTATGAAAGAATCGTCAATGAGCATTTGACAAAGAGTAAGGTAGGCATAGAAGATTGGGAGAATACTTATCAGTATCTCAGAGGGAATCATTCGTGGTTGAAATACCACAATGCAGCCACTAACAAAATGCATTATTCTTATACTTTTAAGAGTAGATTTGCTAAAGAGTTAGATGAAGTTAGCTACGGCAATATCCTATTCGAAGGAGATACCACCAATTTGGCAGACCCCTATGAGACGACTCTTAGCGATTTAAATAGGAAGTTAAGAACCGGTATTGTGTCAAGGTCTAATGATCCAGATATTGGCCTGAAACAAAAAGAAACAGAGGTTGAAATTATCATCAATCGTCAGGTAGGCTATTCAGGCTACGAAGGCTCTTATTGGAAGTCAGGTAATATTATCGAACTTCACCTAGGATTACAATGTGATTTGTATGACAGTCTCCAAACAAGTGAAGATGATTTTTGCGGTTACTGGAGTTGCGAGATACTTTCCCTAAAAGGTCATTATTATACTCACAAAGAGGAAGAGGGAGTACATTGTTATTTTGGCGAAACCACCGGTAGCGAGAAAATAGATTTACGCATGGACCAGATTCTTTCCATTGTTAATCGTTATTTTGATGAGATTTTTGGGTCGGAGAGTGTGCTTTATGGTGGAGTGCACGTTGATAAATCGAGGTGGAAGGATGATAATGATGATTATTATCCGGAAAGTAGCGACAGTAGTACATATGATCGCGATCCGAATCAATGGTCTAGGGAAGACCTTAATGAATATTATGGATACGACAGAGACTATGAAGGTGATTACGATTAAAAGAGTTTAAGGAGATCCTTTAATTATGAATACGTTTTACATGCCCACCAAAATACTCTCAGGAGAAAACGTTGTTTTAGAAAAGGCTCAAGAGTTAGCTGTTCTTGGGCAAAAGGCCATGATCATAACCGGTCGCGCCTCATCCAGACTTAATGGGTCACTGAGAGATATGGAGGAAGCTTTAAGCAGAATTTACATCGACTATGTTATTTTTGATGAAGTTGAACAGAACCCTTCACTGGAAACGATGATGAGAGCGGCAGAGCTTGGGAAAAAGGAAGATGTGGATTTTTTAGTGGGGGTCGGTGGGGGTTCTCCCCTTGATGCTGCTAAATTCGTCGGTGTTTTAATGAAAAATCCAGAGCTCAGCGGACCCGAGGTTTTTGAACGCAAAAACCTTCAGTCCATTCCAATCGTGGCAGTGCCCACGACGTCCGGGACGGGATCTGAAGTGACACAATACGCAGTGATTACCTTGCACGAGGAAAAAACCAAAAAGAATTACGGGCAAACGATTTTCCCTACCCTAGCTTTTCATGATCCGAAATATACTCTGGATTTGCCTTTGAGCGTTACGATCAATACGGCAGTGGATGCCTTGTCCCATCTAGTTGAAGGATATCTCAATCGCAATGCCAACCTCTTAAGCGATACTATTGCTGAGATGGGGATGAGAATCTGGGGTCAATGTGTGGACCCCTTACTAACGGCAAAGCTTGATGGACAGGTTCGCGAAAAGCTCATGGTGGCCTCCACCTTGGGAGGCATCTTAATTGCTCAAACAGGTACATCCTTACCTCATGGTATGGGCTATGCTCTCACCTTTAATAAAGGAGTGCCCCATGGATTAGCCAACGGCGTTATTTATGTTGAGTATTTGAGATCCTTCAAAAACAAAGCAAAGGTAAGTAAATTACCTGAGCTATTAGGTATCAAGGATTATGAATCCTTTGAAGAGGTACTTGGTCGGCTGACCATTGTAGATTCGATTACCGTAACAGATGAGGAAATTCGGGACTATTCCTTAGGAGTATTTGAAAATAAGGCCAAGCTTGCCAATCATCCGGAAGAGGTAACCTACGAGGATATTTACAAAATATATAGAGATAGTCTCAGGTAGTAAAAAGAAAACGCAGTCGTCCGGGTTTCCGAACGACTGCGTTTATTTTAAGGATATATGGCGTTTTTGGTCTAATTTTGTTGACATTGGAATTATCATGTTCTACACTTAACTTAAATTTTAGTAAATTCTGAATGATAATGCTTTTAAATAAACGCCATTTGAAGAATTTACTGAATTTATTTGTTTTGGCTCCCGCCGGTTTTTTACCAATCGGCGGTTTTTGCATAGCTGTTCTGTACTAAAAAATAAACAAGCATCAAGTATGAATGCCATGCAAATGACTGCTGATGCTAAGAGGATGGTGAGGATTGTGAAAGAGGACATAAGAAAAAGAAAGAGCTCCATTAAGAGAAAGATTATTATTGTCTTCATCTTCGCCATGCTTCTTACCACCAGCGGCATTGGTTATTTGGTATTTACCAGTTGGTCTTCTTCAGCAGAGCAAACAATGGAAAGTATGGCGAGAAATATAAGCAAGAATATTTATAATCAGATTTCTTCGTTCGTGCAGGTGCCTGATCAAATCAATAGAACCAGCCATGAAATCATTAAGAATCGCATTGTGGATTTGTCTGATGAGACCCTGCGGGACAAGTTTTTTGTTAGTGTTCTAAGCTCCTATGATGAAAAGATATACAGTTTTAGCTATGGGACAGCCCAAGGTGAATATTACGGAGCCCGCAGAAACGAAGACGGGAAAATAGAAATTATGAAAAATAATCCCAGCACAGGAGGGAATTCTTGGTATTATTCGCTGAAGGATGACTTATCGACCGGTGAACTTATCTATCAAGCCGGTAAATTTGATCCCCGTACTCGCCCATGGTATAAAGCTGCCGAAGCAGCAGGAAGACCTACCATGTCGCCTGTCTATAAGCATTTTGTCATAGATGACCTAACTATTTCAGCGGCCTTGCCAGTCTATGATAAGGACGGGAAGCTGCAGGGCGTCATGGGAACCCACATGCTTCTTTCCGGTATCGGAACGTATCTTGAGGATATTGTACAGGACTACAATGGTTATGCGGTTATTGTGGAGAAAAGTACCGGCGATTTAGTGGCCAATTCCATGGGAGCCGATAACTTTACCCTTCGCCAAGATGGTTCCTTAAAAAGTGCTAATATCCTTGATATACCAAATGCAGATATGAAGAAAGCATATGAACAGTATATAGCAGAGCAGAATCCATTCTTTGTATATCAAGGGGAGCAAGGGGCTCTTTTTGTCAGCACTCGGGATTTACATATGAATGGTGTTGATTGGCTAATCATAACGGCAATTCCTGAAGGGGTGCTTATGACGAATGTAGAGAATAATATGCATCTGACTATCAGTCTTGTCGTGCTCGCCCTAATATTGTCACTGATCATCTATAACATCGCTACCGGAATACTAATGAGGCCGATCAACAGCTTGCTACAGGTTGCTGAAGCCTTGTCCTCCGGAGACTTATCCCAGCGCGTTAAAGTGGTTAGAAATGATGAAATAGGGAACATCTCAGCAAGTCTGAACAAGGTTGCTGATAAAATGCAGCATCTCATCAACAACCTTGAAGCCAATGTTAAGCAAAGAACAGAGGAATTGCACCAGGCAAATATGACCTTGGAAGAAAATAAGGACCAGCTACGGCTTATTTTAGACTCTGCTGCCGAAGCTATCTACGGTATCGATGTGAATGGCAACTGCACATTCTGCAACCTGAGCTGTCTTAAACTATTGGGATATTCTGATCAGGAGGAATTACTCGGCAAAAATATGCACGATCAGATTCATCACAGTCGAGTCGATGGAACGCCTGCCTCCGCTGAAGAGTGCAGGATTTTCCGGTCAATCAGAGAGAAAAAAGGTATTAGTGCCGATGATGAAGTGTTCTGGAGAGCGGAAGGCACCTCCTTTAATGTAGAGTACCATTCCTATCCACAGATTAAAGACGGTGAAATTATCGGTGCCGTGATAACCTTTATGGATATTACTGATCGTAAACAAAAAGCAGAGGAAATCCAATATTTGAGTAGTCATGATACACTGACCGGTCTTTATAACCGAAGATGCTTTGAGGATTTTATCCATATAATGGATATTCCGGATAATCTACCCCTGACAGTTCTTTATTCTGATATTAATGGATTGAAGATGACCAATGATGTCTTTGGCCATGCAACAGGGGATCAGCTGATCAAGAAAACTGCCGAAATACTCCAGCAATCTTGTCGTGAGAGTGATGTTGTGGCACGTGTTGGTGGTGATGAATTTATTATTCTTTTGCCAAACACAGATCAAGCGGACGCGGAAAAAATCCTTGCCCGAATCAACCTTGGCTTCCTAGATGCGCGGGTAGCAGCTATAAAGTGCAGTATTTCCCTCGGCTTTGATACCAAAACAAGTCAGGATCAGCCCTTTGAGGAGGTCATGGCTAACGCGGAAAACGCTATGTACAAAGATAAAACTCTGAACCAGAAGACAGTTAATAAGGATATTATTGATACCATGGTTGAGACCCTGCATACAAAAAGTCCGCAAGAGAAACAACATTCCCTTACGGTGAGGGAGCTATGTGGTGAAGTCGGTGGTGCTTTAGGGCTTTCCGAATCGGAAATCAACAAGCTAAAGCGGGCGGGCTACTTGCATGATATCGGCAAAGTCATACTTGATGAAAACAGCTTAGCAAAGGACTATTTAACTGAGGAAGAGCACGAAAAAATGCGCCAGCATTCTGTAGTCGGCTACCGCATCTTAAATCTTATTGATGATACGTTGGATCTAGCGGAATATGTCTACGGGCATCATGAACGATGGGATGGGACCGGCTATCCGCGGGGGCTTAAGGGTGAACAGATCCCCCTCATACCAAGAATCATCTCGATTGTCGAGACCTATGATCGTGTGCTGAACCGGGGCGACCTTTCTCTTGGAGAACGAAAAAAGGCGGCCCTTGCCGTCATTAACAATGGTGCAGGCAAGCAATTCGACCCGCAAATTGCCGGATTGCTTGTTCAGATGATGGATGAGAAAGAGCAATAACAAGTGGATTGCTAGATTTACTTATATAAAAAAACCTTAAGGTTGTCTTGCTTATCGAGGGTGGCAAGCAGAACATTCTTTACCTCAGTCTTATATAAACTTTCTAAACTAGAAACAACCCAGCCTTCGTCCTTTTGCATTTCTGTTAACACCTTGGTATAAAGTTTACCTTCTTTAATAATTGTCTTTGGAAAATCGAAAGGCTGTGTTTTCATCTGGATAGATGAAGGTGTTAAAGGTTCGTATTTTGGATCTAAAAAAACCGAAAACTTCCCATCTGTTTCCCAAATTGCTAGGGCAACTTTCTTCACATCTTCTATTTTTTCTTCACGTAATTCTTCTAATAGCACATCGATAGATATCTTTGCTTTTTTTAATCCTTTATAGATAATCTCTCCATTTTGAACGATTGTAATTGGTGGAGGGGTAATCAGCTTTCTTACCCATGGCAATTTCAGGATGATTAAAATCGCACATTGATACAAGACCACCAATACAATGGTTGTAATGATAGACCCCTTTAACCCAAGTTTTTCGTCTGATAATGGATGGGCAATAATGTTTCCAATGACTAATGCAATTGCGAAATCAAGGGGTCTTAATTGGGAGATGGCACGTTGACCTAATACTTTAGTAACAATTAATAAAAAGAAAAAAGCTACAATAGCCCGAAGAATCCACTCAAGGTTGGTAAGCATTTCTTGGCCTTGGAAAAAATACATATATGACACATCCCTTATAAAATTGTTATTACGTAGTTTAACACTGATGTTATTTTTATAAACTAGTTAATGTTGAACTACTGCCTCATATAAGGAATTGTCGACTATAAAAACGAAGTCGGCTATGCAGAAATTGATGCCAGTTGGCAGCTAACTGTATTAAAGAAATGAAACGAAGATTGATTCTGATTATGAGTTAATCATGAAACTAAATGAGGGCAGAGGTTGATACTTAGCTAAGCATTGACCTCTGCTCTTATTATCTTGGTAAATGTTGCCACTAGAAACATTGCATGTACAAATATATACTATTAATAATGGACAACCCTCCTAAATTTTGAGGAATAAACGTATCTACATAGTGTACCAGACGACATCATAGGGAAGGGGACTTTCGGTGCAAAAATTGAAAAAGACTTTAGTGGGCTTCTTTTTAACAGCAACCCTTATTTTGTCGACGGCTGCCCCTAGTTTTGGCTATACCATCGGGAATGAGCATCGTTTAGCAGGTCAGGACCGCTATGAGACGGCTGCAACCATCGCTCAGAAGGGTTGGACACAGTCGGATGTGGCAATCTTGGTCAGTGGAGAGAATTACCCCGATGCTTTAGTTGCCACCTCCCTAGCTAAACTCCATGATGCGCCAATTCTTCTCTCAAGGAAAAGCAATTTGCCTGAAGATACTAGGCAGACCTTAAGCCATTTGGGAGTCAAGAGGGTCATCCTCGTGGGTGGTACAGGGGTGTTAGCAGAGCAGCTTCAAGCGGAGCTGCAGACGATGGGGATAGAATCAAGACGCTTAGCAGGTCAGGATCGTTATGGGACCGCTGTTGCTGTAGCTAAGGAATTGGGTGATGCCTCCGATGTAGTTATTGCTACGGGGGAGGATTTCGCCGATGCTCTGTCGATTTCCGCTATCGCTGCCTACAAAAATATGCCGATTATCTTGGTGCCAAGTAAACGCATGCCCAGTGCTACCCAAAGCTATCTTGTGGCAAACGATATAACTAAAACCTATGTGGTGGGAAGCTCGGAGATTATCAGTGACGCTGTGGCACTGCAATTTCCGAACACTGAGCGCATAACGGGAGTATCGAAATACGACCGCAATATTAATATCATCAATCGCTTCCAAGCTGACCTTCAAGGTGATCAGGTATTTTTAGCCACCGGAAATAATTATGCTGATGCTATAGCCGGCTCAGCCTATGCAGCGAAGCAAAATGCTCCGATTGTCTTGGTCACTGACATTTTACCGAAAACCACCCGAGATTATCTCATAGGCAAGCTCTCCGAGAAAGATTTGACGATCTTGGGCGGCGAAGGGGTAGTACGAGGAACGATACTGAATGAGACTGTCAGCAGTAGAGGGTCTCGTGGAGGTACAAGATCACTGGATCCTCTTTCGGATCTGGGAACCAATGAAACAAAGGTTGCCGTAGTCTTCGGCACCTCAGCCGGCCCAGTCTATAAAAGCGCTGCAGAAGCAGAAGCCAACATGATCAATGTCTCTATTGATGTCTGGAAGCTCAACTCCAAGGGAGAGAAATATGCGGCCAAAGCCACCGTAAAGTTGAATAAGGCCATTGCCGAGAGGGTTAAGTCAGTATTTCAGGAAATATTTGCAGGAGAAGAGAAATATCCGATCAACGTTGTTCAAGGCTACTCGTGGCGTGGAGGTACTTCCGAGCATAATTTTGGTCTGGCCATCGATCTTAATCCCAATGAGAACTATATGATCAACAGCAGCGGCAAGGTCGTAGCAGGCTCTTTTTGGGATCCCAATAAAAGCCCCTATTCCATAACCGAGAATGGTGATGTGGTCACCGCCTTTAAAAAGTACGGCTTTGCCTGGGGAGGCAACGCCTGGAAATCCTCGAAGGATTACATGCATTTTTCTTATTTAGGAAAATAGACATTATCCCTAAAAGATGGCATAGTCGTGATTTGCGGCTATGCCATCTTTTCATGCACATAGTACGCAGAATTACCATGGAGTAGTTGAACGATTTGTACTATAATGGAAATTACTAAATGAAGGAAAGAATTTAAATAGTATTTAAAAAGGGGGCGAGGCCAGGATGGAAAGCAGAATGGATAAATATCTGCCGATGGCAATCGATAACCGCAGATTGTCCATTATCGTCTTTTCTCTGTTCTTTTCCTGGCTGTTAGCCTTTCCCTTTGAAGGTAGGATACTGTATGCCCTAGCGGATGTTCATAATATTTCCCCCCATTCTTTTGTTTTCGGTACAATGGCAGCTCATTTTGTTGGGTTGCTTCTATCCGGGGCCTTTGTCCGAACCATGAGGACAGCCAAAAAGCTCATGCTCTTTTCTATTGTTTTTTGTGTCGTGGTATCCTGCGTGTTTTTCTTTCCGCCCTCATTTTTATGGACAGCAGCTCTGCTTGCGGCTGCATTTATGGTCGGATGCTGCGTAGCGGCCTGGGGTTATTATTTTAAAGGCTATACACCGAAAAACGAGCGTATCAAGACCATGGCGGATGGACTGATCTGCTCCAACATTCTCATGATCCTGCTCAATATGGTGGCTATTCATGTCTCTCCTTACGCGGGGCTTGGTTTTTCTATGCTCCTATTAGTTATGGCTTTCCTGTTTGCTCTCAGGCTTCCCAAAGAGGAAGAGTCGGTAAGTCCCCTACCTTTCGAGCAAAGAGAGAACCATGTCGGTAAAGTCGGCCCACTCGCCTTTCTATGCCTGTTTATTGTAGTCATCACCATCAATTCCGGTCTGATGTATCAGGTTCAGGGACCCGCTTTCGCCCATCTCGAATGGCTGACAAGCTGGTACTGGGCTATTCCCTATATCATTGCCCTATTTATTATGAGGAACCTGCCCCGAACGACAAGCCGTGTCTATATCCTTTATGTTGCTATCGCTATGATTGGCTTTTCGTTTATCGCTTTTCTGGTACTTGATCGCTCATGGGTGAGTTATCTTGTTGTCAATACCCTGATGCTGGGAGCCTGCGGTGTCTATGACCTGTTTTGGTGGAGCATTCTCGGCGAAATGCTGGACCTATACAAAAATCCTGCTAGGATCATGGGCATCGGACTTTCCGCGAATGTTTTGGGAGTAATGCTGGGTGGCCTAATCGGCAACGGGATTACAGCCTCAAGCGGACATAACCAGAATCCTACGATGCTGGCCCTAGGTGTTGTGTGCATCACTCTGGTCCTGCTTCCTCCCTTGCATAAACATCTGACCACCCAGCTGAAAAGTCATATCTATTTGACTACACTTCCTGAGATGCCAACCCAGGAACAAACCCAGCTGATGGTTAACCTCTCCGTAGCCCAGAAACTCACGGTACGTGAAGGAGAAATAGCCACCTTGCTGCTGAAGGGTAAAACTTACCGAATGATTGCCGGGGAACTGCATGTGAGTGAGAATACAGTCAAAACCCATGTAAAAAATATTTACTCCAAAACCGGAGTCCAGAGTCGAAGCGAACTCATGAACCTCCTTCTGGACATGCAGCCCTCAGAAACGATAAAGCTCTGATGAATAGCGGGTTTCAAAGCCCCTCACCCGAAAAGGTGAGGGGCTTTTCTGCGCAAAATCACCCAGTCCGGTGACGCGAGGGCAGACCTATTTTTAGTAAAATTAGAAAAACACTTGCCTAAGGAGAGGGGGATAGGTGTATGTATAGTAAATATTACGAAGTGGCAAAAGGTGCAGAAGCGGGTGTAGAGCAAATTGGCTACTCCAGCCGAATCGATGATCCGGCCTTTGCCCAATATGCCAAAAACAATAACCGCTGGTCAGCCGTTTTTGCCACGATTTTAGCAATCGCCGCCGCTATGGGCTTTTTTATCTATGGCGAAACCAAGTCTGAAATGGAAAATCCCCAGGCACTTTATATTGGGCTTGGTATCGGTGGTATGTTTTTGCTCGTCGCACTGCTCCAAATCGTTGGCAGAGAAAGAAGCAAAACCTGGGATGGTGCAGTTGTGAATAAAACCATCGAAAAGAAAAGTCGCCAACAAAGCTCCGGCAGTGGCGACAACGACTATTACGTACATTATTACACCGAATATGCGGTCATGGTCCGTGAGGATAAGGACGGGAAGATTTACCGGATGACGGCCGAGGACGACGACACTGTTTTCAACTATTATCAAATCGGTGATCGAGTACGGCATCACGCGAGGTTAAATTCCTATGAGAAGTACGACAAATCCAAGGACAGCATTATTTTTTGCAACGCTTGCGGCACATTGTGCGATATACGTGATGACCATTGCTTCCGATGCCAATGCCCACTACTGAAATAATCAATTGCCTCGAAGGTTTCATAGAAAAAGTTTTTAGGAGGTAAGAAGTATTGGAACAAACAAGAATAAAAAGATGGCTAAGTGGGTTGCTGATCGTAGGATTGATATTCTCACCGTTGACGGGATGTTCAAAACCATCAAAACCAACAAACGAGCTTACTGAGCAGAAACCCGGTGAGTTAACAAACATGCTGACTAAGGAAAATACGCGTGTCGGTTCGGATACACTGGCCCTAGATATGGGAGAGTTCCCCCTGGCTCAGGATGCCCAATGTGAAATAGTCCCGGTGGAAAACCCTTCTCCTTTGGAGGGCGTGGAAATGAAAGCGTATTCCTTTGAGATCTCTACCGATGAGGAGCTGCTTTCCGTGATGAGATTGACCCTGCCCTATGATGAAAGCATGCTAGCAGGCCAAAGCCCTGAAGGGAGCGTTTGTGCCGCCTATTTCAATGAAGATACGGATCAGTGGGAGCCGGTACCTTTTTCCATCGACGAGCAGACCAAGACGGTGACCATATATACTGACCATCTTTCCATCTATGGATGTTTTGAGGTGAACAATGAGAACACGCGGAAGGCTTACGCTGCCTATGCAATCCCGGCTTTTGCGAAAAGTAAAATGAAGGGGTTAAATGCCGATGCCGTGATTACCAATAGTGTTCAAAACGGAGGGAATCCCGACAGCAGTGCGGTAGAGGCGGGGCTATCGGTTCTAGATTTGTCGCTGGCGATCAGTGGGGCGGGTCTGGAGACGGCTGGACATATTACCGGTGCTCTGGGCTCAGGAGGAGCAGGGTCTTCATCCCTTTTGGGCGACATCAATGAACGTCTGGGTGATCTAGGTCTGCTATGTTCTATTGCTCAAGTCTCCTATGGGATGTACAACGTTTATAACGGAGATCAAAAAGCGATATTTCCTTGCTATGCCAATGCGTTAAAAACCGGAATCGGGTATACGGCGGGAAAATTGGGTGCGAGGTTGTACAGCCTTGCCTCCCTAGGAACCCTAGTCATCGAGTTATCCCTGAATGAGTTTGCGGAGACTGCTTGGACGGGCAGGCAGGATATCTATGAAAAGGCCTATTCCCTCTATTATGAATCCCCTAGTGCCAAGAGAGATGCTAGAGCATGGGCGGCACTTTTTATCAGCGCTAAAGAGGGCGCTACCACACCAGAGAAATATCGACTGCGGGTTGAAGGGCTGGTACAGCGGTACGCCGATCAGTTCTGGCAGGATGAACTAGAGGTTGCCGCTTATCAGGAAGAGGCTCAAAAGCATGGGTTTACCGGTGGCGGTGGACTCAATGAGACCATGAAGCAGGACATCTCCAACCGATATCGTGATGAGTTATTTCGTACGGTCATCCAGGATGCCTTTAAGCTGATTGCTGAAAAAGAGGCTATGTCGGCTGAGCGAGCTTTGCTTAAAGAACTGAACGCCATCAAAAAAGAGCTAAATAAAACCTGTACCGTTGAATTGATCGATACCACCGTATCCGGCGATAAGCCGACTTCCGGCCTGGCGGGCTCTGTGGTCTATATAGATGTACCTGATACTGTGACAGATGCCGATAGCTGGAGTGTCACCCTCGATTCAGAGGGTAGAGGTAAGATCACTTTTACAGTGTTGGGATTTCTCATGGCGGGAGCGCCAAGGGAGCTGAAGCTGTATGAAGCGGGATCATCTCAGTCAGCCGCGCCGGATATGACCCTCCCCTTTATGGCTGCCTACCCCACCACCGTAGTTGAGCTCAGCAGCCCCGACGAGGAAAAGCCCGAGCCGCCTAAGGCACCGCCGGTAGAAACGGCAACGACGCCACTACCGCAGCCAACAGCCAAGAAATTTGCCTGGGTACTGGTGCAAACCATAAACCAAGATGACAAAGCGAATACCGAAAACATGAACAAGGGTGGTATATATCAAGTCGGCGCAACCGCCTCTCCGGGCAGCTACACTTTCTCATCAAAATACATCGGTGAGACGGATACCTATCCTGATCCTGACCAGATAAGCGGAGAAGGCTATGCTATGAAGCTCGATTTCTCAGTTCCGCCTACAGTGATACAAGGTGGCGAAAAGATAACGCTAAGCTTTAACCTCGCTTTTACGCAGCAGAACGTCTCCTATTTTGATGGAAACGGAAGCTGTCGGGCCGATCTGGACAATACGCGATTTGTCAACAAGAATGGAAAGAGCTTCTTTGAAATCTATTGCTCCCTTAAATACAGCAATAAGAATGTCCTTTCTGTCAGCGATACAATCACCGCAAAAGCACCAAACGGCGGCTCTGAGGGAGATAGGATTGAGCTATGGACTAGTGGACCAAGCGGTCATATTGGCACAGGCTACATTTATGAATGGAAAATGCAGTAATGAAGCAAGGAAGGCTAGGGGGGATTTCGCTATGCAGCAGAGCATAAGCTGGCAAAGCAGTGTGTCGATCTTCAAAACTGGCGTCATAGTAAAGCAATTAGGTTTTGCCGTCGGAATCCCCTTTGGTCTTATCGCTTTGTTCATCGGACTGACCTCCGGAAAAAGCAACGATACAATATATGCTCTTGGCTTGGTTGGAGCATTGCTGTTTTTAAGCTGGATTTTCGTTTTACTTGTATACCGAGGCCAATACCAAGTAGAATTCGTACTTGATGAGAAGGGCGTGCTGTGCCGCACTCAGCCCAAACAACATAGGATAAACCGAACAATTAATACTTTGACTGTTATGCTGGGCCTGCTTTCTGGAAAACCTAGCGTGGCTGGAGCTGGCATGCTGGCTGAGTCAAGGCAGGAGGTCTTTCTGCAATGGCAGCGTATCTCCAAAGTAAAACGTGATCCACGTCGCCAGATCATTATTCTCTGGAGCGGGAGGATGGAGCAAATCGCGCTATTTTGCACACGGGATAATTATCTGCAGGTTGAGCAGTTTGTACTCTGGAAAACACAGCAACATAATGAGGTGGAGGTCGAATGAAAAAAGGTCTTTTTTCGCAGATAGTCCTCTCGTTGCTTGGAGTAGCCTTTATTCTTTGGGGGAGTGGGAGCCTTGCGCTGGGCATCTCCGGTGAACAGACCACTGCCGTCGTCACGGATATTCGGCGCGAGGGCGGCGAGCGGACAGACGTCAAGCCAGGACGCTATACTTACAATATCAGCTATACCTTTACCTTGCCTGACGGAAGAAAAATCAACGGATTTACAAAGAAGATCGGTGATGCAGTTTTTATAAAAGCTGATGGCACATCAACTGTACAGATACGGTATTTCCCCGGTTTTCCCTATATAAATGCTCTGGATAAGGATACGGGACTAGGAGCTGGCCCGTTTGCTCTGATCTTAACTGGAGGAGTTGTGGTGTTTTTAATGGTCCGAAAAAACCAAAGGGAATGATGCCCTTCTACCCTTGACTTCTCAAAACCAATATTATACAATATTTGTTAAATACTGATACAAACGATGAGAAGAAATAGTAATCCTTTATGAACTGGTTTAGCGAGTCGGGATGGGTGGGAGCCTGATACAGAGTCTTTAGGATGAATGGCTCTTCGAGTTGCAATCTGAACACGATTAGTTAGTAGGTGATGCCGGGGGTTTCCCGTTACAGAAACAGGATATCGAGAAGTCGTTTATTGAGCACATCATGAATGCGCTGAAAGGGAACGAACTTACTCCGTATCTGGTTAATGAGATATTGATGCTATTGCCTTTTGGGGCATAGATTCAATATAAAAAAGGTGGCACCACGGAAGCAAACTTCTGTCCTTTGCAAGCTAAGCGCTTGCAAGGACAGAAGTTTTTTTGTTATTTAAATAAGAAAATGGAGGGATTTCTATGGAAAACTCAAAAAAGGGATATTTCGGAGACTATGGCGGGAGTTATGTTCCCCCGGAATTACAAGAGGTTATGGATCAAATCGAAGAGGCCTTCGAAACGTGTAAAAATGATCCTAAATTCAACCAGGAAATAGACTACTACCTGCGCCAATATGTTGGCCGCCCTAATCCGCTTTATTTTGCCGAAAAACTTACGAGTAAACTAGGTGGAGCAAAAATCTATCTTAAACGTGAAGAGCTCAATCATACCGGTGCTCACAAAATCAACAATGCTATTGGGCAGGCCTTAATTGCCAAATCCATGGGCAAAACACGGATTATTGCTGAAACAGGTGCTGGACAGCACGGAGTAGCAACAGCTACAGCCTGTGCTTTATTCGGGCTTGATTGTGTTATTTATATGGGTGAGCATGATACCCGTCGGCAAGCGCTTAATGTTTTTCGTATGGAGATTCTCGGTGCCAAGGTTGTCGCCGTGAACCATGGTGAAGGAAGCATGAAAGAGGCCATTGACGAAGCGCTGGGAGATTTAGCCCAAAACTATGAAAATACCTTTTATCTTCTGGGGTCTGCAGTGGGTCCACATCCTTACCCCACCATTGTCAAGCATTTTCAATCCATTATCAGTAAAGAAGCCCGAGAGCAGATTTTAGAAGCAGAAGGCCGTCTCCCCGATGCGGTACTCGCCTGTGTTGGCGGCGGGAGCAACGCCATTGGTGCTTTCGCGAATTTTATGGGGGATTCCACAGTTCATCTCATCGGAGTAGAGCCTGCAGGTTTAGGCTTGGAAACAGGTAAACATGCTGCCCCCCTTGCTGCAGGTAAACCTGGGGTAATTCACGGTTTTCGTTGCTATATGATGCAAGATGAAATAGGGAACCCCCTGCCCACTCATTCCATCTCCGCGGGATTAGATTATGCCGGTGTTGGCCCTGAGCATAGCTACCTCAAAGATTCGGGGCGAGGGGAGTATGTTTCTGTTACCGACCAAGAGGCCTTGGACGCCTTTTATCTTCTTTCTCGAACAGAAGGAATTATTCCGGCTTTAGAAAGCGCCCATGCTGTTGCTTATGCAGCTAAAATCGCCCCAACCCTGAGTCCCGAAAAGATTTTGATTATCAATGTATCAGGGCGTGGAGACAAGGATGTTCAGCAAATCTTTGATATGACTCGTAGATAAAAGAAACACCCCCTTGATAAGGCCATCATAGAAAGCTAAATTAAAGCTTGCTTATGATGGCCTTCTTTTGGCTAGAAAAGGGTACTTATCAAATTATGTCGAAGTAGTAATAATAGATAGTATTAGTGAAAGGCACGCCACATCGAGCCGCTTCTGGCAGAAGGCTTTATAGAAATGACTATGCCGGATAAGCCCAACAGCAAGATGCAAAAGTATCGGCTGACTGACAGCGGTAAGGCGTTTCAACAAAGATAAAGGTGTGAACAAGATGACGGAAATTACAAATAATATAAAAGACACAGCCCTAATTTTTGAAGGCGGTGGTATGAGGGCTAGCTATACAGCGGGTTTTCTTAATACGCTAATCGAAAGCGAATTATTCTTTGATTATGTGGCGGGGATTTCTGCAGGCTCCAGCCACTGTGTAAATTACTTGTCGAGAGATACCGAGCGGGCAAAGCGTTCTTTTGTGGATATAGTTTTGGACCCCAAGTTTGGGGGATGGAGGTCCTTTTTTCAAGGGGAGGGATTTTTCCGATCACAGTACATCTATGAAGAGACTCACTACTCCGAGGCTCTTCTACCCTTAGATTTTTCTGCATTTATGGGAAATCCGGCTCAATTGCGTATTGGAGTCTTTGAAAGGGACCGCGGTGAATTAAAATATTATACAAAAGAGGATATTCACGATGTTAAAGACTTGGTGAAAATTGTCCGTTCCTCGTCCTCTATGCCGATCTTCATGCCCCCAACCTATTATGACGGACATTATTATGTAGACGGCGGCCTGGGTGGTGGAATTGCTCTCGATATCGCCAAGAAGGATGGGCTGAAGAAGTTCTTTGTTGTCCTTACGCGTAAAAAAGGCTACAGGAAAAGCCCTGCTCAATTTAAAGGCTTTATTAAGGCTTATTACCGCAGGTACCCCAATGTCGTTGAAGCTATGCTTAAGCGTCATATCATCTACAATCAAACCCTTGAGGAATTAGAGCAGTTAGAAAGAGAAGGTAAAGCCTTTCTTGTCTATCCTGAGGAGATGCCGGTATCGAACCGCGAGATCAATTTTAGCAAGCTGTCTGAAAGTTATCGCTTGGGGTACGAGCAGGGCCAAAGAGATGTATCAAAATGGAAAGAGTTTTTGTTATGAGGTGACCTCGACGTATTAATGCACCTTTGCTTTTGGCTGGTTTTTCAACCGATTTTCTCGATACAAAAGGAGGAGCAGCAACGCTATACCTGTTGAAACCGTCAGGGTGACATAGACACCTTTGAAGCCTTGATTAAGCGTGTCCTGAAACTCTTTTTCGATGGGTGCTCTTAAATTCTCTATCTCAGCTTTATAGGTTTTGTTTGCCGTATCGAAACTAGGGGGTATAGCGGCCTTTAAGGTTTCCATTTTATCAAGGGTTGCTTGGAGACTTTGCTTGGCAGCTTTTAGAGTCTCGACCACGGGGGCCCTTGGATTTGGGGCAACACCTGGAGATACACCAGCAGTGGCGCCTTCCAACTGGGTTATATTTTTGTCTAATGCTTGAAGGGCACTGACCAAACCGCTGATTCCACGATCCAGACCTTGATTAATCTCCGTGATGGTCTTGGGGGTGAACTTAGTGAACATATAATCGGCAAAGGTTTTGGTATTATCAACGATGGTGGTGACGTCCGAATTTCTCAGGAGAAGGACCAGATCGTCGGGGATATCGGTGGCTTGATTGGAATTCATATCAAGTTTTATCTTTTGGAACGCTGTGAGATCGGGGATATTAACGTTTGCAAATTGCTCCTTCGTATTGGGATTGGCTTTTAAACGGTTGAATTCAGTGGTTAATTCCTCAGCGTGGGGGAGAGGGGGAATCGATACCTCCTTAGGTAAGAGTTGGTTGATATTCGTCTGAACAGAGGCTCCGGCATGGGCGATAAAACCCACCATAATCGCTGGGGCAATGGCTGTCCCAATGGACCGGATTAAGGATAGGGTAGCCAAAGCTGAGTTGGACTCTTCTTTGGGTGTGTTATCCAGCATCATATAATTAAGTGGCGTCCCAATCGTAAAGCCCATCCCAAAACCCAAAAGGATTAGACTCATCAAAACATTCAGCAGTGTGGGGTAGAGGGTGGTTATAAATACTATATATAAGCCACCAATGATTGTCGCCAGAAACCCAATCCCTAATACGGGTTTAACCCCATACTTATCGATTAATTTTCCTGACAGGGGAGCCCCGACTCCAGAGAACAAAGCCAGGACAAAGACAAAGTACCCACCCGATCCCGAAGTCATCTTTAGCGCGTTCTCGGAGAATTGGGGGATGAAAATTGTAGCGATCAGAATAACACCCGTGATAAAGGCTAAGAGGAGTGTTATGAGGATATTTTTGTTTTTAAAGTAGCTTAAGTTGAGCACCGGATCCTCTGCTCGTTTCTCAATCCAAATAAACAGCGGCAAAGACACGATAACGATCAATAAAAATGGATAGACTGAAACCTCTTGGACGGATGCTACCAGATCGAAGAAGTCCAGATTTTTTAAACCGTAGAGCAGTGAGAGAATCATGATGGTCAAAAGAGAAATTCCCAGAAAATCGATTTTCTTAACTCGTGTTAATTTTGTATTGGGCAAATAGATTGAGCCCACAATTAAAATGAACAGGGTGATGGGAATATTGATATAGAAAATATACTGCCACTGCGTATTGCCAAACAGTCCTAAAATGGCACTACCGGCAGTGGCGCCGAATAAATTCGCGATACCAAACACTGCACCGACAAGCCCCAAAGCCATGCCGCGTTTTTCCACTGGCACGGTCGTGCCAAATTCAGCGGTAGCAATAGGAACGATACCGCCGCCCCCTAAGGCCTGTATGGCTCGACTGACGATGAGCATCGGAAAACTATGAAACTGTTGGGAAAGCCCACAAAAGAGAGAACCCACACCAAATAAAAAGATACAGGTCAGGTAAACATACTTCCGTCCGTACATATCGGCTAGTTTGCCTGCTATGGGGATGCTTGCCGAGTAAGCCAGGGTATACATGGTAATCATCCAGATCCCCACAGTGTCATCCACCATAAGATCTTTTTGGATGACTGTACGAGCCGGAGTGACGATCCCCGTATCTAAAGCGCCCATGAATATACCTAATAAGTAGACCATCATGATGAGCACGTAATATTTCGTGTTCTTATTCTGCATAAATCAACCTCAAACTATTTTTGAGTAATAGGCCTACTTTTCCCATTTTACAACTGCTTTAGTCGTTAAGATGATGGTCTTCTTCTTCGGATTAGAAATGCAAAAGGGGCGTGTGAAATCACAATTTTCACACGCCTCTTTTGCTTTACTTTGGCTTACATAAAAGGCAATGGGGAGGGTGGGAGGGTTATATCATTATTCATCTTACCCCTAGAACATTTTGAATTACTTTGTAATTCATGGCAGTTCATTCTTCTTGCGAAAAAACAGGATAAAAGATTTCAATAAGGTTGGAATATAGAAATAAATTTAGTATAATGAACAGTGTTCATAAAGAGAGGTGATCCTGATCCCAAAGATTATTAAAGATCCAAAGGTACTAATACTAAATCAGGCCCGAGATATCTTATACAACGAAGGGTATAAAGATTTTAGCATCCGAAAAATTGCGAAAGCAAGTGGGGTATCCGTAGGTACAATATATAATTACTTTTCTACTAAAGAGGAATTGCTCCTATACCTCATGATGGAATACTGGGAAAAGTACTATGATGGATTAGAAACAATCGATCGAGAGGAAAAAGACTTATTTGCGAAGCTGCAAAGAATGTCTGAGGAGCTCAACTCTTTTGTTAGCACATTCCAGCTTGTTTGGTTGGATTTTAATGAGCATGGAATATCCAAGAGCATTCAGCAGAACCGTCAAGAAGAGAAGAATTTTATAACCAGATTGATTTGTAAAGTCGAAGAAATGCTTTCGAAGGAACCGACACTAATTCAGCGCCTAAATGAATTGGATTTAGACGTAAATGAAATAGCCCATTTAATTGTTATGAATCTTGTTATGATCGCTCAATTTAAGAATAATTATGAGTATAAAAGCTTCGATAAAGTTTTAAAAGCAATACTTGAATAGTAGAACTTTCTAGTAATTGAAGGAGGATAATAATTTGGGAAAAGCATTGAAAGGAATCATCTTATATCTAAAGGACTGGCGTAATTGGTTAACCCACTCTCTCATTGGAATCGGGATTCTCTTGGTGGCTTTTTTTATGCCAGTAAAACCAATTTATCGTATTCTATTAATCGTAGTAGTCGTAGGATTCAATGTCACAAGAATGAAACTTAGCAAGAAAAAGAAATTACAGGAAGAACAGGGCAAAGAGCATAACATTGAATTGATTGCAGAGACTGAAGCTTGAGATCGAAGGGGGCATTTACATGCTTGAGCTTGCCTTTGGCGAAAGTCCTGCAGGCGCACTAAAATTGGCGAAATCCATGAAACAGGGACAACAGCTCGATGCTGAGAAACCTCGCATCTGGTCTGGTTTGACTATGGAAGGCAGTTCAAAGGATGTTGAGGCACTGACACTTGCATTGGATATTGGTGATATTTCAGATATGGATACCGGCATGAATGCGCGCAAAAAGACACTTGATGGTCTGTTCGCAGATTTTCCAGGGGTATCTGATGAAATATGGAAAACCAGTCAACATGCCTTGACGCGGATTCAGGAGGCGAGATCAACATTAGAACATATACGAATGTGGATCTGCCCCAGTAATCCTGTGGAAGTGTGCAGCTTGTATTTTGTGTGCCACCTAATGTTAGATGCCCAGACACCTCTTTCGGTTGTGTGTGTTCCTGAGCAAATCATGAAGGATAACTGTATTATCAGTTATCGGAGTACCGGGGAAGTCAACCCAGAATCCTTAGGTGCTTTCACCAAATATGAGGAGCCAGTAAGTGTATTGCAACGTAAAATCTATGCGAATACCTGGAACGACTTAGCACGTGAAAATGCTCCACTGCGTGCCATAATCAACGGAAATCTCATTGGCGTTCCAGAAAATTTTTATGATTTTTTACTGCGAGCTAATATGCCAGATGGAGAATTCAAGGTTGCACAGCTGATTGGTAAAACAATGGGCCAAATATCTGGTGTCGGCGACCGCTGGCTGTTCTTGAGAGTTCAGGCCATGATACAATCAGGAGAATTGCTTGAGGTTTCAGCGGCAACAGGCGATCATCCTTACTCAGGGGTTGTAAAACGGAATAGTGAAATTACAACGTAAAAACTGAGGCTATGTTTATTTATTGAACATAGCCTCTTTTTATTAAATAACAAAGTTGAAATTTACAACGTGTAAATTGAAATTGATAGACTCGTTTCAGAGGTGTATGAAGGTTAGTGCCACATCACGACTGTGCTGTTTGATAATAATTATTAACTGCTCCATGACCGCATTGACATCAAGGCAGTCAGCTCGATTACTGAGAAAGAGTATCAGGTTGGTGGATCGACAGCACTCCTGGACGATATAGGAATGACAATCCACAAAATTGGCAATGCTCAAAAGTATACCGCCGATGACTACCGTGCAGAAAAAGTGATGTTTGTCATCATCACCGACGGCGAAAGAAACTCCAGCCGCGAGTATTCGGCAGAGAAAATCGAAGCGCAAATCGCAGTTGCTACATTCCGCGAATGCTCTGCAATGCCAGAAGGCTGGAATGATGAAATCAAAAAGGACTATAAGAAGCGCGGACAGCGAGAAGCAAGCCCTCGTTTGATTGGGCATGCTCCTTCATAAAAACCGCCTCTAAGGACTTGGCGCCAGCCAAGTTTTCTTTAGCTAATCAGAAAGTATAAGTTTGTAGGTGCATAAGGGCAACCTACGACTTCGCTAAGGATGTATGCATTAAGAGCCTGGCGAAGCCGGATTTTCTTTATCTTGAATTGGAAAGAAGAGTTTGGAGACTGCATTAAAGTATGTGGATCTAAAAGTGGACGAGTTTATTTATCCTGCAGAAGACCAGGAGGTAGAAGAAAGCTTAGATGATTTGCTGAGGGGGATGGAGTCCTAATAAATACCCACGATATCGTCAATAGGAATTATGGCAGATTCTTCAATACCCTTAACATAGATACTTTTAAATCGATCCTTTCCTTCAGGGGGAAGATGGATGGTTCCCTCAATATCCTTTTGCTCACCCTTTAAAAGGTATCTAACATTACAAATCTGTTGAGACTTAATATATTGGCAAAAGGGTCGATCGTAATCACCGATCATTTGCAGGGAAGAAAGAAACTGCCTTTTGCTTATTTGAAAATCAAGTTCTTCTGCCTCTGGCTGGTTGTCAACAAGTTCTCGGGCAAAATCGGACAACTGCATATAGACATGATCGGCTACACGGCCCAAGGTCTGCTGAAATACGGTGTTTTCTGATAGTAATTTTAAGCCTACGGTTAAGGCATAAATCTCTGCAGAATTCAGAGCCAGAAAAATGGGGTGAACCGGTGATTCATAAGTATTGGCCTTGCGTTTCAGCGGGCCAATTTTCATTTCCGTTCCCATAAATTCGAAGCCATCTTGAAGCATTTTCAAGTCGTTATCCAGGTGGCGTGTACTGATTTCAAAGTGCTGAGCAATATTTTCTCTTGTTTTACTGCCGGAGTGGAGGTATTTAAGAATTTCCAGAAGGCGTAGGCTTCGATCTTGCGGTTCAAATTTATGGACAAACGAGTCGTCTAAATGTAAGTGATGCGTTCGATTGAGGGTTCCAATCAGGAGTCCAAGCTTTGATGCCTGCTTGGCTTTGTCTCCTGGATGGGAGCGGATACCATTTTCGATATTTTCAACGAAGTTGTCTGGGAATTTCTTAATCATTGACAGCGGTATATCAAGAATCCCTAGTCGCTTAAGTTCGCTAGCGTTCGTGGTTCCTCCGTAGTATTTTTCAAACCAACTGTGCAGATTTTTTGCTACATCCTCACGTTGCTGTGGTGTTCGTCCAAATTTGGTTTTGCTGGAACCTTGGCAAACAGCTTCGTGGATCAATTCTCTCAGGGTGGGCTCTGCCTTGAGATCACTCATCATTATTCATCTCCTCTCGTTTATGTAAATATGAAGCTGGGCTTCATTAAAAAACTTCTCCAATAATTCTAAGATAAGGACATGAGCAACACACTATATAAAAGGAGAGTGAAGAAATGAATGCTTATGTTATCGGTGATATCCACGGTTGTTATCACGAATTTAAGCGATTGCTCGGGCGAATCAAACCAGATCTCACAACGGAACGATTGATTCTTTTGGGTGACTACATCGACAGGGGCACGCAATCCTGGGAGGTGGTCAAGGAAATCATCAGCTTGCTGGAGATGTTTGGAAGGGATCATGTCGTGCCCCTTCGCGGGAATCATGAACAGATGGCCATCGACTATATTCTATGCAAAGGAAAAAGTTTCCTCTATAACGGAGGAAAAGAAACTATCAAAAGTTTTGCTAGGCACGGCGATTACTTAGGTGACTATCTGGAGTTTTTTACAAGCATGCCTTTATATGTGGAGGATGAGAAATTCATCTATGTTCATGGAGGGATTAGGCAGGGGGTAAGCTTGTCCAACCAAAGCAGTGAAGATATGCTCTGGCTCCGAGATGAGTTTTACGAATATCCCAATACGACAGACAAAACCGTAATCTTCGGTCATACTCCTACTTATTATATCAATAAAACAGATCAACCTGCGGAAATATTTAACAATTATGCACTCGATACCGGTTGCGTTTTCGGCGGATATCTTAGTGCGGCTCAAATCTGTAACGGAAAAATTGCTCGAGTTTATCAGGTGGAAAAGAAAATAGCGAGCTAAGTTGAATTAAGAAATAAGGAGGAAATTCTTATGACTAAGGAATCAGGGAAATCTACTCACCAAGTCCAGGGGGAATATTTCTTCATAAAAACGGTTGCAGGGGATATTGAATGCGAAAAGGCGGTTTTTGGCAGTTGGTGTGTCATTGAAGATAAAAAGTCCCAATTCCAAGTTTTCGCAAAGAGCTTTGAGTATTGCATAGAGGGCATCCGAAAATTCTATGCCCAAGACCTTGGAAGAGAAAATGGAAATGCGAAATTTGTTCTGTATACTAGGCAAGGAGAGATCCTCGAGTATTCTGATACCCCCATCTACATGATTGTGAAATACCACGACCCTAAAACTGGCGAAATAACGCTAACACAGGTTCGCGACTTTGGCCTTAAGTTCGAATTGATGAACGAAGATGAACTTGAAGTAGTTGAAAAGGTACACTACTCAGAAAATACATTGGAGGAAGCACTTGAAAGATGGTCTGAGAAATTGGGCTTACCTATCTACAAGTTTAATTTCACGACCTCCGATGTGGAAACTGAGAAAGAGACATTGTCGAAAATTATGAATGTGGAAAAAGATCGGATAATATGGAAGAGTTTTAGAAACATATAACACCCTAGTTGGTTAGCGGGTTAAGCCCCGCTTTCCGAATTCGGAAATTAGTGAAGATCTGGACTGCTCTGTCTGTGAACTATGTTCTGCATGATTTGGGATGGGAGCATGTTAGAGATATAAAATATAATACTAAGGTTTTTAGGTCCTGCTTTCTAAAAAGATTTTGAGAGCAGGATACTTTATATATTTTATGCAGTTCAATTATTTGTCTGAAGCTTATGTTACGCTTAATTAAGTAAATTAGAAGGAAAATTCAGATAATTAATAAGATGAAAGAGGTAAAATATAGCAAACAATCGAATTATACAAATAAACTATTAGCAGGAGGATAACTAATGCTATATAAAAATGAACAAAAAAAACGGGGAGAAAAACTTATCCAAGGAGGATTCTTCGGCGATAACGCCGGACATGGTAAGTTTAGGAGAATACCACGTCCTTTTGTTTTAAAAGACGGCAAAAATAATCTTTACCCTGACGTAAGGGATGATGTCCTTGATTACTTTAAGCAAAATAATATTGTGTGGTGGGGAGGCAAAAGCCCAACAGGTCATGTTCTTTCGTCTCAAATTGCCTGTCTTAATCATTTGTTTCCAATTCGTCAAGATAAGGTAGCTGTTCTAAACCTTCTAAAGAGCATAACAGATGACTTTATTGATGTTTTCCCTATAGCAGAAAACATGCCGGGATATATTCAATTTGAGGCAGTCGGCGGAGTAACAAATTATTTAAATGAAGGAACTAACACTCGTGGAAGTAACTGTACCTCTGTGGACGCCTTGATCTATGCCCTACATAAGAATGGAAAACGATTCTTGATACCAATTGAATGGAAGTATGTTGAAGCATATGGCAACGAGGACAAATCTTTGGAAGATAAGGGAAAAAAGCGAAAATCAAGGTACGATCAACTTATTAACCGCAGCCAGTACCTTAACAATAAGACACAATCGTGCTGTTGGTATGAGCCGTTCTATCAGCTCATGAGACAAACCTTATGGGCGGAACAAATAATAATTAACCAGGTAAAAGGCTTGGAAGCGGACGACTATCTTCACCTTCATGTCATCCCAGATCATAACACACAGTTACTTAATAAAACTTATCCCTATAGCGGCAAAGGCATGGAGGAAACTTGGAGGCAATGCCTAACCATACCCGACAAGTACAAGATTATCAGTCCCAAACAGCTGTGGAGCAAACAGAATGCAAGCACTCCATTATTTCAATATATCCAACAACGGTACTGGTAATGAAAAGATGATGCGTAGATATTAGGCGTCGGTGGTGTTATCATGAAAGGCGCTTTAAAGCAAATTCCTAGGCTTGCAGTAAGTGCAATTTAAGTGGTTTTGAAGAAATAATAACGGCGGCGTTTATAAATGTTCAAATAATGTACTTCGGGATATTCCGCAAGGGATGGGAGTTTTATAATGTTGAATGTGTTTGTATATGGTACGTTGATGAGAGGACAGAGAAATCACAAAAATTATCTTTCTCAATCTGAGTTTATTGGTTGTGGTGAGATTACAGGTTTTGCTATGTATGCAGTTAGTTCCTTTCCTGGGATCGTACCTGAAAATGGGGAAAAAGTTAAAGGTGAGGTCTATCAAGTGGATCAAGATACTTTACGTCGGCTTGACTCTCTCGAAGGAGAAGGAAGCCTGTATCTTAGAAAGCCTGTGGATGTACTAGTAGAAGGGAAACTTCTGCAAGCCTGGATCTATGTCTGGAATCAGGAAGTTAAAGGAATGCCAAAGTTAGATTATGGTGTTCAACCTTGGCCTGGGGCAAATAAAACGATTAAACTTCCTGTTAACAAACGTTATATTTGGTATGCAAGCTACGGTTCGAATCTACTCGAAGAACGTTTTATGCACTATATCCAAGGCGGGGTTTGCCGGTTTAATGGTGTGGAATATAGAGGGTGTTCCGATAAAAGTGCTCCTTTAGAGGACAGACCCTGTATGATAAATCATGAATTATACTTTGGCAACCGATCCGTCACATGGGAAGGTGGAGGGGTGGCTTTCTTGAATCCCACCCCCAATGAGCATTCTGATACATGGGGCAGGATGTTCTTGATTACAGCAGAACAATTTGCGGAGGTTCAAGAGCAAGAAGGCGCTTGGTACGATCTAGTTATCGATCTTGGCGAGGCAGACGGTATTCCGATTGAAACCTTTACCAATTCAAAAATAGTCACTAAAAATGACCCTTCACAAAATTATATTGAGATAATAAGGAAAGGTCTACATGAAACATATCCTGAAAATTCTGAATGGGAGATAGAGAAGTACTTAGTTGAAAATGGCCTATATTGTGGGGAAAAGATGTTACAGGCGCTTCATTTTATAAGAAAGAGTCCTCGGCGTTGTAGCGTGTTTGAAATAATGAATATGGTTAGATATAAACTGGAAAAAGCCAAAAGAATAATCGAGCCCTTAGTGGAGAAAGGGTATATTAAGCAAGATAGCAGGGATACTTCTGGAGAATATGAACCTCAGCAACTTACTACACAGTACCGGCAAAACGCCAGGAGATCGACAGGATATTAAAGACAGATGCAGAAGATAAGAAACTTTCTCTAGGCGGCAAGGTCTTTGCCGATGCAGGGAAGGACGAGAAGGTCTTAGCATGCGTGAGTTGTTTAACCTATTATAAAGAAGGGACAGCATTTTGCCGGGAATGCTTACATAGCACTGTTGATCTCGATTTAAAAATAGCAGATGTCATTTTTGAACTTAATGTTAAGGGATATCTAACCAGTAATTGTTGTGCAGGACACAGCAAAGAAAGTGTTTCCTATATAAAGTTTAAGGTTGATATGCAGGAAGTAGATGTGCCAGAAAGTTTTTTCTTGGATCGGCATAACTCTCTAGAGATGATTTCTTATCATAAGGCCAAAGGTATCACGAAGAAGAAAATGGAGCAGACAGTCAGTGAAACAGAATATGTGACCTACTGGCTGAGGAGTTTAGAAAAATTGAGGTCTTGGGCTAATGAATTACCTATTAGATAACTGTAACATGGAAAATTGCTGAACCTACCACACACAACTCACTTGCGTATCCGACTAAAACAGAATTCGACTTAACCTTATCCATATGCTCAAATAAGCTCCACAGCTATCGGCAAATAGAAATATCTGCAGGTCGAGAAAGTGGTCAGTGATTCAGAGGCCTTACAAGAGATAAAAGTTGGAAAAGGCAGTGTTTAGAACTTACGGTGTAGAGCAGAATTCGTTGTTTTGATAGTGATTTCATATGTTGATGAACAATCTGATTTACATGGCCTGTCCCACAATCCATCAATTATGGGACAGGCTTCTATTTTTTGCTGCATTGTTTGAATTTCTTGCCGCTCTACAGGAACAGGGATTATTACGGCCGATTTTTGCATGCTTTTTTGATCAATGGTAGGAGCATCAAAACCTAAAAAAGGGATTGAAATTTTCATTGACCGTGAGAATCAAAGAAATATGTTCCTAATTTTTATAGAATTTTGACGAAATGGAAGGGTTTAGGAAAAGTGCTGGAGAAATAAAGAAAGTATATTTTGTGTTGTAAGATTATGATGCTTCATGTAACTCACATAAGGAGTGAAGTCATGAGAATGGAAGTAGTATCACCAGGAACTAAGAAAAAGCGTAAGAATATTACATCTAAAAAGACGATTACTCCATTAGATAAGCTTAGAAAAAGGATTCTCCGAGAATTCCCTAAGAAAAAGTTTATTGGAGATATCATTATCAATGATTCGGAATATAGTCTCCTCATAGATTACTTCAAGAAAAGATGTCGTTTCATTGCCGAAAATAATATGAGTTCTCTGAATGATCCCATATTTGCATCGGCCTTAGTTCAGATTGGCATAAAGTATTATGACGGGAGGTTTTGGGGCCATATCGCTACAGTACTAGGGAAAGAGAGGATAAATGCCAATCTTCAAGGTCTAATCGGCGAAGTGTTTATTTATACACTTAAAAAACATAATAAGCTCTTACTCGAAAATCGATCAGAAAGAGTCAACAATATCTTAATGCATGGATTTGTGTCTGATTACTATGCCAATGAGATGTTTGACTTTTTCTTTAAGTATTACAACATTGATTTGGAGAGGGATCTATCTCGGAATACCACTGAGATGATGAACAATCTAGTGGAAATCATTCAGAGGAATGATAACACAGGGAGAACCTATCTTCTTGTTAAACAAACGGCTAATGCCATTAGTACAAATGTTCGTGGTGGCAAAATACGTATCAGGCGCTACTTAAGGTTAATCGATCGGTGCTTTTGGGAGCAAATTATGCCTGTTAACCCAGTTAATCGCATATCTATCCTTTTCAACGAGTGGCAGGAGAATTCTCCTGAATTCAAGCTACAAATGGACAGATATAACAACAATCAAGTGAATGGCGGCAAAAGGAGCTTTTCAACCCCTTATTTGAAGTGTGATTTTCGTAGGACGCGCTTCAAGCTAATCTTACCATCGCAGCTCATCAAATATGAGTATGACGAGGATGTCGAGTGGAAGATTAAGTGGCGTGACCAAATTAGAACACGAAAAGTCTTACTGTCTCAAGGGGTCACTGGGTTGAAGACGGAAGAGTCGGAATTGTTTATTGATAATGAAGATATTTTCAACGAGTTTTCATTTGAACTTATGTCAAGAAATGGGCGTATTAGGTTATTCAAACTAAGGAAAGACGGTATTCGCTTCTTTGACAGAGAAGGTAATCACATCAATTCCATCAATCATCTTTCCAAAGGAGAGGTATACTCCTTTACCACAATTGATGAGATTCCACGATCGGATGCCTTGATAGAAATGGAAAGAATAGGCGACATGATACGCTCCTGTTTTGAGTTTCAATATGGTGATGTCCTTAGATTGCCGGACGGCAAGGCAATCTCGATCGGGAAGAAGCTTGAAGAAGGATTATTACAGAGAAAAAGCTTGACAAAAGCTTATGCTTCATACGAAGAAGAAAAACTACCTGTTTTTTCATCACCCCCTACGCTATTACTAAAAATAAATGAAAAACGGGTAAATGGCACAGTAATCGAAATAAATGGTAATCGGTATCGCTTATTTGATCGGGAGACGACCGTTATTAATTTGGAAGATAGAAGCGGAGAAACGGGGTATATTTTAAGACTAGCTGATTATGGATGCGAAGGGAACGGGATTTACACAATTGTCGTGGATGTCCCGAATGACAATACCCACCGAGTTTGGAAGTATGTTCTGATTAACGGGATAGGGTATGAATTTGAAGAGGCACCTTACATTTTCAAATCAAAAGCGACCATACTCTTTAACGAGAACTTAAAGATCAATGCATTGGACCATGGTATGGAAAAGAATCCTGACGAGAACTCTTATAACTTTGAGATCACCTCCGATCATGATGAGGTTCGATTCCAACCCTCAGATATCCCTAACATCTATCTGCATTTCGAGATTCCAGTGCTAAAATGGAAGTTTGATGATGGAAGTTGGAATATTGAAATGCCCTCAGATCTTTGGCATAGTGATTTCCCTCAAGTCATCTATCTTAAGTATCCAGAAGATAGAATTAAATTAAGTATGGATGAATTACTTGAGGATCAGACCAATGCAATTGAGCAGGCTGTCTCTTACCAAAAATCTAAAGCAAAAGGAATCTACGAATGCGACACCACTCGGTTCAAATCCTGGCTGGGTCGAGACAAGATTATGCGAACGGTATTCCTTGAGACTCATCACACCCGTATAGAGGTTATGAGAGTTATCACAAGAAGCGTTGTTCTTTCACAGCTGATTAAGGGAGACTATAAAAACGGCGAGTTAATTGGAGAATTTGATATTGTGGGCCATGGGCAATATTATGTCGATATTTCTTTAGATCACCCTCACAAGATCATTGCGGAAAAACTCCCAATCCAAAATGGAAAAGTGAGAATTAAAAGCGACTTGAACAGCGGCCTTTATAAACTTGCAATCTATGAAGATGAACCAGATGACACAGGCTTTGGGATAAGTGAATATTACCTAATTGGGGAATTTAAGCACAATATCATAAACCCATATAACTTGGAAGGAAAGCATCTTGAGATAAAACATCTCAAAAAGGGTCTTGATAGTATCTTTCAGATGAATTTAAGTTGTACGTATGTCATTGCCAATCTTAAAAGAATAAATAATAATGACTTACACGCTTATCAAGGCACCCTTCTGATAAATCGCTTTGGAAGAAGTGCTATTGCCTATACGGTTAATGTAAAAATTATCAATTTAGATCGCCTTCATTTTATCGAATTAACTTATTTCGATGGCTATGATGATGTCGAGTTTCTCTATGATCGTGACAGAAAGATCATCTGTAAAGTTGAGGAAAAGGGACTTCGACGCGCGGTGCGCTATAGAAGATACGAATGCTTGTATCCTGAGGAATATGTTTATGTCATCGATTTTACGAATGATGTTCCTGAGATCCCGCTACAACCCAAGATTCAGGCAACAGAGCAGAAGGTGATTAATCCTCCTGCACGAGCTTCCAAAGAGCAATCAAACTCCGTAGCTATTGAAGAAATGTCATTTACAGCAAGGACATACAATGTACTGAATCGAGCGCGTATCCATACGGCAGGAGATATCCAAAAACATAGTCCTGAGTCTCTGCGTAGGGTCAGGAATTTGGGCAGGAGGAATATGGAGGAGATAATACAAAAGATGGAGGCACTAGGTTTAAGCTTAAGTGAGCCATCTCAAGTCGAAGTAGCAACAACATCACAAGCTGAAGTTACTATGACATCTCAAGCTGAAGTTGCGTCGATTTCCCATGCTGAAGTAGCGTCAACACCTCAAACTGAAGTTGAATCGACTTATCAACCTAATGAGAAGGATGAGATCTTCGATAGGCGATTATCCGAGATTGGTCTTCCTATGCTCACTGTCAATTGCCTTAAGAAAGCAAATGTAGTTTTAATCCGGGATGTACTTGACATAGGAGATAAAGGATTAGGTCGTATCCAAGGTTTCAATAAGAATATGCGCAGTGAACTTGATGAGAAATTATATAAATTTGGCATAACGATTAATTGGGGGAGATGGAATTGAGGTTTTCACCGGTAAAAGTGTCAACAAGCATTGTCGATAAGTATAAAAGATATCTGGAGACGATATTTGAGATTAATGATCCAGCATACGCAAATCAGTTCAAAAAAGAATTGAGCCAAGAAGCAACATTAGCCAAAGGCCCTTTTATCGATGTAACAGACTCCTTTCAAAAGGGAAGAGATATTACGAGCCTTATCTCAGAGGGTCTATTATCAAAAGGATTTTCTAAACTAAAGACCAATCGGAATAGGCCGCTTTATAAGCATCAAGAAGAAGCTCTTTTAAAAGTCAAAGAAGGAAAAAATATCGTTGTTTCAACAGGTACTGGTTCAGGTAAAACGGAAAGTTTTTTATTTCCTATTTTCGATTATCTGTTACGCCAGCATGAGGCTAATAAACTTGGCGCTGGTGTTAGAGCCCTGCTCATTTACCCAATGAATGCGCTAGCCAATGACCAGATTGAACGCCTAAGAGAATTATTACAGGATTACCCCGAACTAACCTATGGCAGCTATACGGGACAAACAAAGCCTAAATATAATGAAGCATTAGCTGAATACAAAATGTTAAATAACGATCAGACTCCTCCGGTCAATGAGTTAATTTCAAGAGAGCAGATGAAGGCGAAGCCACCCCATATCTTGATCACAAACTATGCGATGCTAGAATATTTAATGATTCGACCTGAAGACAATGTGTTTTTTGATGGTGGGTTTTCTGAAAACTGGAAATTCATTGTCTTGGATGAGGCCCATGTCTACAATGGCTCTACCGGAATTGAAGTGTCAATGCTCTTAAGACGATTAAAAGCTAAACTATGCAAAGATGATCTTCAATATGTTTTGACGAGTGCTACACTCGGTCAAGAAAATGATAACGAAGAGGTAGCTCAATTCGCTACTCAATTGTGCGACAGCCCCTTTCGCAAAGATGACATCATACGCGCAAAGAGGGTTAAACTAGAGGCTGGGGAGGATCTCCTTCGACTTCCCATTGACTTCTATAACCAAATTGCGGGCGAACTTAACGAACAATATGAGGATAGCGAAATCCTCAGTAAAATAACAAGCAATTATGACGATCTAAGTAAGGAATCCTTGGAAGAAGCACTTTACGAACTGATACTAAAAGATTTAAATTACTGGGAAATTCGCCGCCTGATTAGCACACCGCGCACAGTATTCGAGATTGCTCAGCAAATGAATTGGTCGCAAACTGATGTAGAGAACTTCGTTATGGTTGCCTCACGAGGTGAAAAAAATAACGATCGACTTTTCGATGCCCGCTATCACATGTTTTTGAGGGCTACAGAAAGTGTTTTTATCACCCTTCAGCCGAGCAAGAAGCTCTTTTTAACCCGTAAACCCGTTCACTATGAAGGTAATGAGGAGTACAAAGTATTTGAGATCGCAACTTGTTCTTCCTGCCATGAGATTTACCTTGTGGGGCAGCAAATGAATCATTACCTGGAACAAGCCAGCGTGGTCGATGAAGAAGGTATTCGAGCAATCTTCTTGTTGGGGAGTAGCATTTCTGATAGTGATGAGGATCATCTCTTAGAAGATGAAAACATAAAAGCGGAAGAATATCAATTATGTTCAAGGTGCGGCTATTTGATGAAGTCAGCTACCATTAATGGTCCAACTTGCGATCATGATAAAAAATATTATGTCACAGTATTTAGAGTAAATATTGATACGACTAGCAAAACCCTTACAAAATGTCTGTCCTGCGAAAACACCAATAACCACGGTATACTGCGGATGTTTTTCACTGGTCAAGAAGCTGCAACCAGTGTCATTGGTACAGCCTTATTTGAAGAACTCCCATCCTACGAAATGAAAGTGGAAATCACTAAGGAGGATGACGATTTTGGATTCGGCTTAGGTGAAGTGCATGAGGAAATTACGAAGACGAATGTCGCTAAACAATTTTTGGCTTTTTCCGATAGCCGGCAGGCAGCGGCATTTTATTCCAGCTACCTCGATCAAACCTACCGCAACATTCTCTATAAACGATTAATCGTGGAAACTCTAAATGATAAAGCTTATCTTACTAAAGGTAAGGCATTTCCTGACTTCATCGAAGATCTTGTTTATCAGTTTGAGACAAAGGGTATCGCGATTCGGAGTTCTGACCAAACCCATAAGGAAGCCTGGAAAGCAGCTCTTCATGAACTTGTTGATAATAACGGCAACACCTCGCTTTTTAGTATGGGGCTATTTGAGCTTTCCTTAAACGATGAAAATATTCTTCCTAATGCAATGCTCCATTTAACAGCACAAGATGTCGCAACTCTATGTAATGTCATGGCCATGGGAATAATGGCCGATGCGGCTCTAGAATATCAGGCAAATCTCAATAAAGCGGACAAAGAATACTTTACGCATAGTGGGGTGGAATATTCGTATACCCTTTCCGATTCTGATAAGCTATCCTATACCCGATCGTTTATTCCGACGAAAGCTTCGATGACCAATAAGCGTTTAGACTATTTATCAAGAGTCTTGAAAAAGGCTGGTAACGATCTGTCTGATGAAAAAGTTCGAGTAATCCTTGAAAAAGGTATTTGGAGAATATTTACCAGCCAAGGATTTCTCAAAGTGCGCAATGGCAAATATAAACTCGATGTCGAGAAGATAACTATTTCCAGAAATAAACAGTGGTACATCTGTCCTAAATGTAAGAAGGTCACGATTCACAATAGCTTCGGAGTCTGCCCAACCTTCAAGTGTGAAGGGGAACTCCAATCCGTTGACCTGCGGGAGGCTTATGCCAATAATCACTACTATCGTATGTACCAGGACCTTGATATTCGTGAATTAAGAGTGGTTGAGCATACGGCTCAGCTGAATAAAGAAACCGCTTATGAATATCAAAAGAAGTTTAAGCAAAAGGAAATCGATGTCCTCAGTTGTTCAACAACCTTCGAGATGGGCGTCGATGTGGGTTCACTAGAAACAGTTTTTATGAGAAATATGCCTCCCTCTCCTTCGAACTATGCTCAAAGAGCTGGACGAGCAGGACGAAGTAAACATTCCGCGGCCTATGCCCTAACATTTTGCAATAAAAGCTCCCACGATTTTTCCTTTTTTAAAACCCCAGAGAAGATGATTAAAGGCAGAATTCAACCTCCAAAGTTTAACGTGGAAAATGAAAAGATCGCTATTCGGCATCTCTATGCGTCAGCCTTGTCCTTCTTTTGGCGGAAGTATCCAGAGTATTTTTCAATTGCTTCGAAAATGACGGAAAAAATGGAGAGTGGGCGAACCGGAGTTGAAGTTTTTACAGAATACCTCAATGGTCATCCTCTTGATTTAGGAAATTATCTTGAAAGATTTCTTCCAGATAGCTTAATTAGAAAATTTGGAGTGCCTCACTATGAATGGATACCAGGGTTGCTCAGTGATGGGCAAGAAAATGAAGGCGTATTGACAAAGGCTGTCTTGGAATATGAATACGAGGTTAATATACTGAATGAAGCCATCGATCGAGCGATAGCTGAAAATAGACGGATTGATCATTTGAGAGAACGAGTCAAAGTCTATCGCAATGAAGAAATACTATCGTTCTTATCGCGGAAAAATGTCCTCCCCAAATATGGTTTTCCTGTCGACACCGTTGAAATGACGATCCTCGACCATTCAAATAGAACAAAGCTAGGTCTCCAACTCCAAAGAGATCTTTCCATGGCTATATCTGAATACGCCCCTGGTTCGCAAATTGTGGCCAATGGCAATCTAATCACCAGTCGCTATATAAGAAAGATTCCCAATATGAGCTGGAAGCAATTTGATTATATCCAGTGTGAATGCAACACATTGAATATCGAGCAGCATATTGAAGAGGATGAATACTCCACATTGGAACAATGCAAACAATGTGGCAAGCCGTTTCAAGCTGCCAGCCGCAAAGTATTCTTAATCCCTCAGTTTGGCTTCGAAGCCGATGGGGACAATATCAAAAAACCAGGACTCAAAAAGCCCATGCGGACCTTCAGAAATGAGATAGCTTATATCGGTTATAAAAATGAAATTGAAACTACTCAGTTACAGCTTGGAGAAGCAAGCTTTGAGCTCCGCATGAGCCAAGCCGATGAAATGGCAGTATTGAATGAATCTAACTTCTTTGTTTGTGAGCAGTGCGGGTACACGGTCCTCGATGATAAAGATTTTAATAAAACAAAACGCCAGAAGCATAAAACGCCTTCTGGGTACTGGTGTAGGAATGATGGGAAGAATAGACTCAAAAAATTTGCCCTTGGTTATCGGTTTAAGACAGATGTTGTTCAACTTCGATTTATCAATCCTGATCTGAATGATTATGAAGTTGGACTATCAGTACTCCACGGCGTATTAAGAGGCATGTGCAGGTATCTGAATATCGAAGATAGTGACATTTCCGGTTGTTTACATTATTTCTACAACTCCCATACTAATCGCCCCAACTTCTCCTTGGTTCTCTTCGATAAAACACCAGGTGGAGCCGGCCATGTGAGACGACTGAACACCGAACGCGCTTTAGAAGGTGTATTGATGGAGACATTAAACCTCATGCAACAATGCGACTGCGGTGGAGAGGAAAAAGACTCTTCCTGCTACACCTGCTTGCGAGGTTACTACAATCAAAAGCATCATGATCGCCTCAAACGCCGCTATGTGATAGATTTCATTCAGGAGATATTGGGTAAAACATGGCGAGGCTATCGTGAAGAAGGAATAAGAATCGAGGCTCGATAGTCCTACAGTCGCACATGAACTGTTAAAAAACCTATGAGAGTGGACCACGGGCAAGTAGTTTATGAAACCGAACTCATCAATGGTAAAAACCTGGGTTTAACTCCAAGTATAGCCGTATCATAAGGGAACTGGAAATTTCAGCATGGCATTTTTTATTGTAGAGCAATTCCATGCTATACTAATAAATACATTTCCTTTTCAAGGGCTAAAAAATAAAAAACAGTATTAGTTATTTTATAATCTAGGATAAGAATCTTGTAATATAGTATTACAATAAGAGATGACTAAATTCTAAATTTAAATATAGCATTCTTTAGGAAATTTAAAATATAAGCTAACCGATAGCTATAGAAGGGTGGTAGATTATGCAAACAATATTTGAACTCTGCAAACCAAGAGCGAGCGTATTCGTTGATACGACCAGAGATGATGTCCTAAACCTCAGCGATCTCGTTGAGGATAGAATTGATGTAGATAAGTTTTTCAACGAAAACTTTCAGACCAAAGGAATGGAAATTTTACTAACTACTGCATTTAAACGATTCAAAGGGGAATCAAGCACGGGGGTAATTAAGTTAACTCAAGCAATGGGCGGTGGCAAGACTCATAATATGCTAGCTCTTGCTTTGTTAGCTAAAAATAAAGAATGGCGAAAGAAAATATTAGGTAAAGAATACGAATCAATCAGCGATATTAGAGTTGTGGCTTTCTCTGGAAGGGAAAGTGACGCTGATTACGGAATCTGGGGCAGTATTGCTGAACAGCTGGGCAAAAAAGAGGTTTTTAAAGATCTCTATACCCCTCTCAAGGCCCCGGGCGAAAGTGCCTGGGTTAAGTTGTTACAAGGGGAAAAGACCTTGATTTTGTTGGATGAGCTACCGCCTTACTTAGAAAATGCTAAGGCAATTACCGTAGGTAATTCAGATTTATGTAAAGTTACGATTACGGCCTTATCAAACCTATTCTCTGCATTGGGAAAAGAGCAACTAGCTAATGTTTGTTTAGTGTTTTCGGACTTAAAAGCAACATATGAGTCTGGAAGCGAGATGTTACAGTCAAGTTTTAAAGAACTGGAAAATGAGGCGAACCGTTCCGCGATAAATATCGAACCCGTAGCGCTGAATTCCGATGAGATTTATGACATATTAAAGAAGAGATTATTTGAGAGCTACCCCTCTAGCAATTCTACGGCTGTTAATGAAGTGGCTATAGGTTATAAAGAAGCCCTTGCCAGAGCCAATAAAACAGGGCTGACCAACTATACAGGTGAGAAGGTTTATTTGGGCATCAAGGACTCCTATCCATTTCATCCATCAATCAAAGAACTGTATGCACGGTTTAAGGAAAATCCAAACTTCCAGCAGACCAGAGGTCTGATCAAACTAATGAGACAGACGATCAGGCAGTTTTATGAAAACGGAAGTGCTCAGTCTAAGTACTTAATTAATGTATTTGACATCGATCTTAATGATCGCAATATGTTGTCATATATTAAGCAAATCAAGCCATCGTTAGAAGCGGCAATTAGTCATGACATTGCTCAGGCTGGAAAGTCGGTTGCCGAGGGAATTGATGCGGAAAACGAATCGGGCAAGATAACGTATGCCCAAGATGCAGCCAAATTACTATTGATGTCCTCCTTGAGTGAAGCGACGCATGGTTTATTAGGATTGACAGAATCAGAAATCCTCGGTTACCTATGTGATCCACAGTCTGAACTGAATAACTACAAAAAAGCTTTGGAAGAGATTAAGACCCAAAGCTGGTATCTAAAAATGGATAATCGCGGTCGCTTGTATTTTCAGAATACCAAAAACATGATCGCCGAGATGAACACGCTGGTTGAGTCTTATAACAACGAAAGCGCTAAAAAGGAGCTCAAGAAATTCCTTGAGGAAAACTTCAAACCCGAGGATAAAAAATGCTATGAACTCCTCCATGTCCTACCAGCTATCGATGAGATTCAGCTTGACATGAATAAAATCTCCCTGGTAATATTTGAACCCTATGCGGGCAATAAGCTTCATCCTGACTTACAGGCTTTTTATGATAACGCAACCTTTAAGAATCGCGTTATGTTCCTCTCGGGTCAGCGCAATGTCATGGAGAAACTTTATCACAATAGTAAACGTCTAACCGCTATCCGCCAAATCATTGCTGGTATGAGGGCGGAGCACGTTCCCACGACGGATCAGCAATACAAGGAAGCTGACAGTCAGCACGATAAGGTGCTGCAAGCGCTACTGCAGAGCATTCGGGAAACATTTATCACTTTGTACTTTCCGACCAGGAAGGGAGTCATGTCGGAAGACTTTAAGCTGGAATTTAAGGAAAACTCCTTTAAAGGAGAGGAACAAATTGTCAAAGTCTTAGCTAGCCAGCAAAAGTTCTATGACTATCAATCAGATGACCATTTTATAGAGGAAATGCGTGAACGCTGTGAGGATCAATTATTTACACAAAAAGAAATGACTTATAACCAGATAAAAGAGCGGGCTGCTACCGAAGTGCGCTGGCCGTGGTATCATCCCAATCAGCTTGACGATTTGAAAAAGGATTCTCTTAAAAAAGATAGATGGCGGGAAATTGGCGGCTATCTAGCGAAAGGGCCTTTCCCGAAAGAACCAACCTCTGTGATCGTCGAGCAGACTGATTACGATCAAAAGACCGGAGAATTTACCCTAAAAGTGCGCGGGGTCAGAGGCGATAAAGTGTATTATGATATCGGAGCCGAGCCTACAACCGCTTCAGCAGAGGCTCCAGCGAACTTTGTCACCAAAGAACCTCTTATTAACTTTGTTTGTGTGGATACATCAAATGAGCATCCTACGGGTGCAGTTAAAGAATTTATGTGTACAGTTCCGCTTAAATACGAGCAAAGAAGAAGTGTAAATGGCAAACTCCTTGAACTCCAGACTCATAAGGATTTTGAGATACGCTATACTACCGACGGCAGCAGTCCGAGGGAAAATGGCGGTATTTACACTGGCGAAATTGTACTGCCAAAAAATTGTAAGTATGTTCGAACCTTTATAACATATAAGGGGAGACCAGTTGAGGAAAAGGATATTGCCATTGCCGAGACTAGTGGGAAATACGAATTGAAGATTAATGATGATGCTCCCTTGGAGTTTGAGTGGAACATCCAGAAGAAATGCAGAGATACTGAAACTACCTATCAGGAGCTGGCAAAGCTAAAGAATCTGGAAGGCTCTTTTATTCGCCATTTCACTGTCGTACTCTCTGAAAAAGAGAACAGTAGTAATTATATAGAGATATCCACATCTAAAGTTCCTTATGACGCAGATAACTTGCAGGCCACAGTAGACTTAATCAGGGACACTGCTTTTAAGAATAAGGAAGTTACGGTTGAGTTTGACTACAAAACTATCTTGTTTACCTCCGGTCTGCAGTTTAAGAATTGGATTGAAGTCAATAAATACGACATCGCGGAAATACAAAAAGAAGGAAAGATAAGACAATGAGTGTTAGGGAAATAACCTACGGCTTCGGAGTTAACCCTCAGCAGAATGCGAACCATTTCTATGTTGTTTCACTAGTGGATAAAGAACAACCTGTCCAAGTCTTTGAACGTTTTCAATGGACTGACGGCGAGGAGCAAAAGTTAGAAAAGGCAGATCAGTTGAGAATCGAAATTTCTAGATATAAATGGAGTAAAGTCAGTGCCGATTTAACTGCCGAATTTAACGCTCGTTTGAAGAAAGATAGGTTAAAGGTGGGACGATTTGTCACTGGTGGAACTCCCGTAGAAAAACTATTTGGTAAAGAAATGATGGTCCTACTTTGGGGGATCGAAGACTGCGATCCTTCTGTTATCCCGACCGCGATTAGGAATTGGAAGGGATTAATGCCTGAAGAACGGTGGTGGCTCTACACCATGACTAACGCCAGCACGGGACAGCTTAATGACAAAAGAGGATGGCGGATTGCTCTCAGGTATGCCTTGTGTGAAAATCCCATCAGGGAAAATCCGCAGCTTAGTTTGTTGGAAATGTTCGAGGAGGAATAAAAGCACTATGACGATTTCATTTATAGAAAAGCAGTTTCCAGTGTCAAAAATAAGCAAAGAAAGTTATAAGGAGAGGAAAGCGAACAACGGCCAAACCTTAACAGGTCTTGGTAAGTGGTGGGGCAGAAAACCCTTGGTCTTAGTACGGGCTGCTATCCTTGGCTGCCTGATGCCAGCTAGCGATAATCCGAAACGGGATATGGAGATCTTTCTTAAGATTATGAGCATGGATAATCATGGGCTTGAACTACGCAAGGAAAAATCCTATACAGCTTCTGAAATGTATGAAATCGTGATGAATAATAAAAAACTTCGCAATAGAGTTAACGACTGGTTTGATATTACTGGAGATAAGGTGAAGCTTTATAAGGGTGTTAATAAAAAGGAAGTAGAACTAACTATTTTCAACACACTCGGCTACGATGAAAAATTAACGAAGTGCATTCGACCGGAGCAGCTTAAAAATCTTGACGAACAAACATGGAACGAAATCAATCAGCATCTTGGCACTTCGGCGAAGAGTCTCCAAGAGTTAATTGAGCAATTGTCGTTAAAAAGGTATGGCCGGAATGTGGTCGTCGGAGATTGCTTCTGTGGGGGCGGTAGTATACCTTTTGAAGCAGCGAGAATGGGTTGTGATACTTATGCCAGTGATCTTAACCCGGTAGCAGGACTACTAACTTGGGCGAGCATTAATATCTTAGGGGCTAGTGAAAAGGAACTAGAAGACATTAAGCAGTTTCAGCAAGATGTCTTTAACAAGGTTGATCAGGAGATAACAGAACTTGGCATTGAGCATAACGAACAAGGTGACAGGGCAGTTTCTTACTTGTATTGCGTGGAAGCGAAATGTCCCGAATGCGGGAAGAAGGTGCCCCTTGCGCCCAGCTGGGTTATTGGTAAAGGAACTAAAACGGTAGCGAAACTTATAGAAAACGAAAATGGATTTGGCATTGTCGTTAAAATGGGGGCTAGTCCCGCTGAGATAAAGGGAGCAGAAGACTCTGGTACAGTGGTAAATAATGAGCTAAAATGCCCTTCTTACACGTGTGGAAAAACTACCCCAATATCATCACTGCGCCTAGACAGAAAGGATGAAGATGGCAATACAATCTATGGACTTAGAAAATGGGGAAAATCTGAGTTTGATTTTCGAGAGGATGACATATATAGTGAGAGGCTGTATGCCATAAAATACGAAAAGGCTGATAGGAAGCGCTATTATCGGCATCCGAATGAGCGAGATATTGAGAATGAAGCAAAGGTAAAGGAAATTGTTGCTGAACACATTGTTTCTTGGCAGGAACAGGGATTAGTGCCGAGTATGGAAATTGAAAGTGGCATGAAAACTGAGGAAGTTATGCGTAATCGTGGTTGGTCTTATTGGAATCATTTATTTAATGCGAGGCAATTATTAACCCCCGCATTGCTACACAAATATATTCAACAAGTTCCCTCCAGTACGAACTGTAAGATTGTGGGGATTCTTGGTATGAACAATGTATATCACTGGAATTCAAGACTATCAAGATGGAATTCTGGTGTTGGTGTTGAGAAACCACAAGAAGTGTTCTACAATCAGGCACTTAACACTCTTATGAATTTTGGCGCGAGATCTTTCTTTAATACTCGATCTTCCTGGTTTTTCAGTCTAAATATATATGCTACAAATAGTAATGCTACTATTGAATTATCAGATGCTAGGGAAACTAAAAGAAGCTGTCATATATGGATAACTGACCCTCCCTATGCAGATGCAGTAAATTATCATGAATTATCAGAGTTTTTCCTTGCTTGGGATAAAAAACTAATCAGTCAAGTTTTTCCCGCTTGGTACACGGATAGTAAAAGGATTCTTGCGTTAAAAGGGGATCAACATTTTGCCCATAGTATGATCGAAATCTATTCAAACCTTGCTAATTATATGTATGATGACGGTCTACAGGTAGTCATGTTTACTCATTCTGATCCAACTGTTTGGGCGCAGCTCGCATTAATTATGTGGAAGGCTGGGCTGAAAGTAACTGCTGCTTGGAGTATTGCCACAGAAACTGAAAGCGGTGGACTTAAGGACGGTAATTACGTTAAAGGTACAGCCTTACTCGTTTTAAGAAAACAAACTAATAATGAAACAGCGTATCTTGACGATATTAGCTTTGACATTAAAGATGAAGTCAAAATGCAAATTGATTCGATGCGGGATTTAGATGACAAGGAAGAACCAAATTTCTCAGACACAGACTATGTTCTCGCCGCTTATGCAGCATCCCTGAAAGTTTTGACATCTTATAAAAAGATCAGCGGGTTGGAGCTTGATTATGAGTTGGACTTAGCAATCAATAATCCATCTAAATCCAAAGTTGTTGGGGTTATCGAGAATGCGAAGCGCATTGCCTATGATTTTATTATTCCGGTAGATTTTGATACGTACCTCTGGAAAGATCTTACCCCCGCAGAACGCTTTTATATCAAAGGCTTAGAAGCAGAAAAGCATAACAACTACCAGATTTCGACGTATCAGGAGTATGCTCGAGGATTCTCGATCGGCTCCTACAGTCAGCTAATGGCTAGTGAAAAAGCCAATACGGCAAGGTTTAAGACACCTACTGAATTCGCTATGCGAACCATAAATGACATTCCGGATTTTGAAAGATCGGTATTGCGCACTGTTTTGGCGGCCATCCATATCGCAATCAAAGAAGACGGGGTTCCGGAGAAAGGATTATTCCACCTTAAACAGCAAATTACGGATTATTGGGGACGCCGTGATATGATTAAGCAGTTGCTACAGGTCTTAAAGGATACGAGGAACATTGACAACATGCCACATTGGACTGAAAATGCTGAAATGGCCGACCACTTATACGTGCTGGTCGATAATGACCACATATAAGCAATATGTTTTTTGGGGGGAGATAAAGTTGGAATGTTATTGTCAAAAAAGATATATAGACATTTTGCCTCCCCCTGAAGTATTACTTATTGGTTTTATATAATGTACCAAGTATCTTGGGGATTCTTTAGGCGAAGTGGGGATTCAAGTGTACTACATTTTTGTTCTTAATACATTGGAGCTAGAGGATAATCCTTGGAAAGCAAAAGACATTATGAATTGCTTATTAGATATGAAATTATGGGCTTTTGCTTCAATGGCTCCAAACTTGAAGTATATGGCTAAGGACGACCGAGCTGTTATTTACTTAGCAGGTAAGAGTAATCGCTTTTTTGCGGCTGACTTTACAATTGCACGAAAACCTTATGAAACAAACCTAAAAAACGAAGAACCTAATTGGTTAGCCCTGTTCCCAATAAGGGTTGAAATAACAGAAGTTAATCTTTGGCCTAAACATGTATCCATTGGCGAAATTATCGGTGAGCTAGATTTTATTTATGATAAAAAGAATTATGGTTTGTATTTTAGACAATCCAACAAAGCTATCGAGAAGGCAGATTTCATTAGGATTGTTTCTGCCGCAAGTCATAAAATACACGCCAATACTTAAAATGATAAGAACGGAAATGACCTACTATCTATATGTTTTGGTCGTATAATGTCCAAGTTTAAATAATGAGTAAGTAGGTGAGCAGATGATTAATAGGTATTCATCAAGGCGTAGCAAATTGAGTCAAGCTTTTCTTAACGAAAAACTTAAGAATGCTGTGAGTTATGATCGGATTGCCGGATATTTCTGCTCATCTATCCTAGAAATCGCTGGGGAGAGTATAGAAAATGTCGATGGCAAGGTTAGGATCATTTGTAATTCCTCCCTGAATGCGGAAGATGTCGAAACCGCAGTCTATGCAAATCATAGAATGAAGCAGGAGTGGTGTGAGTATTTACCGGAAGAAAAGTATTCGGATGAGAACTCCGCTCTTCGATTAAGAAAGCTTCATGCATTGTTGTCATCGGGGAAACTTGAAATAAAGGTCATGCCCGATGAGATCTATGGGCTGATGCATGGCAAAGCAGGTGTTATAACTTATGGGAATGGAAATAAAACTTCCTTTTTAGGGAGTATTAATGAAACTAAAAGTGCCTATACCGTGAATTACGAAATGCTTTGGGAGGATGACAGTCCGGAAGCTACGGCTTGGGTCCAGGAAGAATTTGATTTCTTCTGGAACAGTAGATATGCGGTTAATCTCTGTGATTTTGTAATTTCCGATATTGACAGGATTTCTAAGCGTGTTGTTATCCCCCTGAAGGATTGGCGCGATGATAGCGATGACGCTGTGCCAGCTGTGGCAGTGGAGGATACGGTTTACCGTCGTGACTTTGGTCTATGGGAGCATCAAAAATACTTTGTTGAGCTCGCTTTTAGGGAACATAAACAAAAAGGTGGTGCTCGTTTTCTATTAGCGGATATGGTTGGGCTGGGGAAAACGATTCAGCTTGCTATGTCCGCCAAACTAATGGCCTTATATGGGGATAAGCCTGTTTTAATCATCGTACCTAAAACGCTAACTTATCAGTGGCAAGAGGAACTAAAAACCTTACTAGATATGCCTAGTGCTGTCTGGACTGGCCGAGGCTGGATTGATGAAAACGGCTACGAGTACCCTGCTGATAGCAATCGGAGTATTTTAAAATGCCCTCGCCGTGTGGGTATTATTTCGCAAGGAATGATTACTAGGAAATCCGAGACAGCTGAATTGTTAAAACAACTGAAATATGAATGCGTTATTCTTGATGAGGCACACAGGGCTAGGAGAACAAATGCTGCCAAGGATCCAGACATGCATAAAGCGCAGCCTAATAATTTGTTGGCTTTTTTAAATGAGATTACCTTTCAGACGAAAAGCTTATTACTTGCCACCGCGACCCCGGTTCAGATCAATCCAATCGAAGTCTTTGACTTATTGCATGCATTGTCTTTGCCGAATGAGGCTACCAAAGTATTGGGAGATAAGCACAGTGTCTGGAGAAGAAGGCCTCAAACCGCTTTGAACTATATATCCGGTAATGTGGATGTTCCTACTTTAGAATCGGAAGTGTGGGAGATAATCCGGAATCCGTTTCCCCAGAAAAGCGAGAATAACCGCCGTATTGAAATTATCCGCAATCAATTGGATATTACTGATGATACATTTGTTTTGCCGCAAAGCATGTATTCAGAACTGCGCTTAGCCCAGAAACAGAAAATAAAAGAGTTATACTTTGACGATAGCTTTGTGCAAAACCATAATCCTTATATCCGGTCGATTATCCGTAGAACTAGAAAGTTTTTAGAAGAAACTATTAACAAAGAAACAGGGGAATATTATCTAGAAAAGATCGAGGTTGAACTCTTTGGTGAAAATGATAAAGAGGCTCTTGAACTTATGGGGTATTTGTATCAAGCATATACAACCGCTGAGGAATTTTGCTCCTTGCTTTCTTCGCGCGTCAAAGGCGGAGGTTTTATGTCAACATTGATGCTGAGACGGATCGGTAGCACCATGCTTGCCGGTGAAAATACGGCAAAGAAGATGCTCGCTTGGACCGCAGAGGGAAAAGAACGCCTTAGAGACTTGTATGAAGATCTTTTCGATGAGGATGATGAAGATAATGAAGAAAGACGCAGTGAAATTAAAGAGCTTACCATAGAGGAAGTACGTTGCTTAGAAAAATTAGTAAAGGTTTTAAAAAATAATAAAGATACGGATCCTAAATATGAAAAAGTGTTGGATATTCTGCAAAATGGAGTTGAAGACGAAGGAGCTTGGAAAGACAAAGGGTGTATCATTTTCTCTCAGTATTTCGACAGTGTCAAATATGTAGCAGAATTATTGTCCAAGGATCTAAAGGACACGCCTATTGCTTTATATGCCGGTGGTGATAAGTCGGGTATATACGTGAACGGTAGTTTCCGTAAAGAAACTAAGGAAAATATTAAGAAGGCAGTTAAGAATCATGAAATCAAAATTCTCGTGGGTACAGATGCTGCCTCAGAAGGTCTAAACCTGCAGACCCTATCTACACTCATTAATCTTGACTTACCTTGGAACCCCACCCGCTTAGAGCAAAGAAAAGGACGTATTCAGAGGATTGGCCAGATCAGCAAAAAGATCTTGATCTATAATATGCGTTATAAGGATTCTGTTGAGGACAAGGTGCATGTCAAGTTATCAGAAAGGCTAAAGAGTATTCATGATATTTTTGGCCAGATACCTGAGGTGCTTGAGGACATCTGGATTGCGATGGCCCAAAACGATGAGAAACTTGCTGAGGAAGCGATCAATAAAGTGCCAAAACGGCATCCTTTTGAGCTGAAATACGAACAGAATATTCCTAAGACTGAGGATTGGCAGTCTTGTACTTTTGTTTTGAACAAAGAAGAAAAGTTAAAGGAACTGCTGAAAGGTTGGTAAGTAAGTTGATTTATCAACATACTTCCAAATGATCCGTCTTACACCTAAAACTCAGTAGTATAATACAATTATCTTTGTTCAGCTCGTTTTTTTATAAGGTATAAAACGACTTACCTTATTCATCAACTTCCTTATTACAGTTCTCTTTGGGTTAAATGCTTGGTCAAGTGTAAGAACTTGCTGACTAGGTGTAAGCATTTCAAGTCGTCCATCAACTCGTATAAAAGACATTATATAACTGGTAACCTGACCGGTGAGACGCTGGGGGTTTCCTTTAGGTAAAGCTGCGCTGTCATAAAGAAACTCTTTTGCTTGTTCATTAATATTAAGGGATGCTATAGCATTTAGGGTTTTATGAGTGGAATTACCATTAATGAACTTTGGAGGTACTCTGGGATCATATGAGTAATTTTGATCTAAATAACCCTTTGAAAACCCTGTTATATAGGTGAGTGCTTTATTATCAAAGCCAAGCAATTTAAGGGAATTCATTAATTGAAGTCTATTTTCTTTACTATTATCACCTCTAGGCATCAATCTTCTGAGTGTTTTTATTAACATTTCTTCATAAGAATCTGAAGTCTCAATAAGGCATATTGCATTAGGTGATTTTGAGATGTGGTTCATAAAGTAATATTTATCAAATCCGCCGACAAGGATATAAGAATCCTCATCGGGATGCTTTTCGACGGCAAGAAGGAGATCGTATACATGGAGTGTTTCTTTGGCCTTTTCCATCCGCTTCAAATACTCCTTAGTGATAACGGGGGTAAAGAGAGGTTTAATTTTGTCAATTGGGATGACTAGGATTCGCTCGTGCATATACTATCCCTCCTCTTTAGGGATATATATGATTGTCAAATTTTGTCCTATTCTTACTAGTATCACCGGAATGCCCGGAAACGGTGACGTTCTTTTCGCTAGTGCGGAAAAGCTAATCCAGTATCGACTTTTTGGCAGGAAATATTTACAATATGAAGAAAGTATTTATAAGGATTAATTTGTACTGATAAATTTAAATGAGGGATTGATATGTTTACAGTATATACAATTGGTCATTCTACCCATTCCCATGAGCAGTTACTAAAACTATTAAAGGAAAAAGACATTAACTGTGTAGTTGATGTTCGAAGTGTTCCCTATTCCAGGTATGCCAATCTTTATAATAGGGAAGTGCTTAAAGCATTCTTAAACACCAATAAGATCATCTATCTTTTTATGGGTAAGGAGCTTGGAGCAAGGCAAGCGAGCCCATTGCTATATACTCCAGAAGGATATCTTGATTTCGAAAAGACAAGCAAATCGGATGTATTTCGTTCAGGTATTAAACGAGTTTTGGTTGGATTGGAGAAGAATTATATTATCGCATTAATGTGTACGGAAAAGGATCCAATTGATTGCCACAGAGCAATATTAGTAGGGAAAGAATTAAAGGAAGTAGGTTGTTCAGTTCGGCATATTCTCGAAGATGGTAAGATAGAAACTCAAGAAGAGCTTGAAATGAGAATGATAAACACCTGTTTTCCTGATTGGCGCCAACTCTCATTGTTTGCGGAGCAAGACTCAATTCTTCAGAAGGATGAACTTATTATCAAGGCCTATCGGCAGAAGAATACCGAAATTGGTTATAAACAGGAGAGTGAACAGGAGGAGGTGACAAATGCTTGAAGATATATACAATCGGATTTACAAAGAAATCTGCAGAAGAGTTTTTTTCCTTGCTGCAAAATAGCGGAGTGAAAACCCTCGTTGATGTTAGATTAAATAATTCTTCGCAATTAGCAGGATTTACCAAGGGCAATGATCTAAAATATTTTCTTAAAACTATTGCAGGCATCGATTATGCTCATCGGGACGACCTCGCCCCGACTAAAGAAATATTAAATGCATACAAGAATAAAGCCATTGATTGGAATCAGTATGAATTTATGTTTAAAGATTTGCTTCAAACAAGAAAACCTATAATCGAAGATATAGTCTTTAATAATGCATGCTTATTATGCAGTGAAGAGCGACCTGACCAATGTCATAGGAGGCTGGTAGGAGATTACATAAGAGAAAACCTACTCCCAACTAATATTGAGATAATACATTTATAATTTACCTAATATCTTCGTATTGGAGTGAAGTAATATGCAGAAAGATATTGTTTTACTCGCTTGTTCAAAAAAACACAATAATTATTGCGTAGCCGGTATTGATATTAATAATGGTGAATGGATAAGAGTCGTTTCAAATAATCCACATATTGTTGAGGCCGTAACATTAGATGATATGAGGTATGAGGACGGGACACTTCCTGAACTATTAGATATTTTAAGTATCTCTTTTTTGGAGCATAAACCGAATTATTACCAGCCGGAAAACTATCTATTTGATGATAGTTTCTATTGGGAAAGAATTGGCAAAGCAAATGCTATGGATGTTATAGCAGACTATGCCACTAATGAACCAGAGTATTTATTTTACGATGCCAATAAAGCCGTTGAATCGGAGTTTATTCAATCATTGTATGACAATGAAAAATACTCTCTGATTGCCATAACCCCTCAGAGTTTAAAGGTACATGTCAAGAAGTGGCCAGAAGGTAAAAAAGTAACAATGAGTTTTTACTATAATCAAAGGCTTTATAGTTATTTACGAGTAACTGACCCGGATTTCGAAGAAGAATACTTAGATCGAGCAGAGGGTACATACAGTCTTGGTAATAATGCTATGTTAGTCATTAGTCTTGGTGAAAATTATCATGGTGCTCATTATAAATTGATTTCTGGTGTTATAATACCCTAGTAAATTGGGTTATTATAACGATTAATTTTAAAATTCCTTGCAAAGTGAATATTCTGAATATATAATAAAAGCGTACGCGAAAAACATCATTACGCAAGTAGGAATATTGCTTGCAGCTAGGTTATGTCATCATTTCGTATGCATTATTTCAGGGCGTTCTGCATCTTTTAGCGGAACGCTTTTTTATTTGGAGGGGATGGAATGATATCGGATATTAAATTTCCAGAGCTCAAAACTATTATGTACCACATAGTGAAGGGGCTTGCCCACAAAGTATATCTTTCACGGGATACGAACAGAGGAAGAAATACCTACCCAGATAGTGCTGTTTTGCGGCATGGACTAAATGAACTTTATGTGTACGCCATGACTCATCAGTGTGTCGATAGCAAGGGTAAAGTACTTGCTCCTGCCAATGAAACCGAGGCGATTGTCGAGTTCTTCTCACGTCCTGTATCAGAATGGATGGCTGCTTGGCCACAAAATATTATTGCAAAAGCCCAGAATGACTATCTGTGGGATTGGGAAAGCTTGGTGTCGATAGGGTATCACAATACCTATATTCTAACGGATTTTTGTGAAGAACTAGCCGAGGCTCATAAAATGCGGGTAGTAGAGACAGAGCTGCCACAAGCCGTTTTTTACCGAAAGCTAATGACTCTAACTCAAGAAGAATATGAGGAGGTTAGAAAATTTGTAATTCAAAAGGAAAATCGAGTTATTAAAAGGTATGATTTAGGTGGACAGGTACGGGAGATGGGTGTGCGTTTCGGTAAGCTTAGCGATATTAATGACATCTTTAAAATTGCATACGAGCCATGGGAATCTCTCGTAGAAAAGATAGTACTGTGTGAACGCTGTGGTTGGACAGTTGAATATACAACCGATGGACGAGGCAAATGTCAGAATGATCGCTGCATTCGAGCTACGAATACTTTTAATAGAGTTAAGAAAATTGATGCTTCTCCACAGAGTTATTATCGGCTGAAAAAAGGGATTATTCGCTATGTATCTGATCCTGGCGAATTAGAGTTGGATATAGAGCGAGAATGTCTCAAGCTAGGAATAGAAACCCAGATGTGGCCGGATATGGACAGGTATGATTTAACACTAACCTTTAAGGATGGTGAGAAGTGGGCAGTTGATGCTAAAGACTACGCAAAAGCCTTTTTGCTTAAGGAGAAGATTGAAGAGGATGGAGAGGCGATTCCTATCGGTGATTGGGAAAGAGGCTTTATTGTTATCCCAGATGAACGAGTAGAGAAAAGCTATTGCCGAACAGTCAATCGAGGGATCAAAGCTATTGGGCAAGATAATAAGGTTGAATGTGTAGGTTTAAAAACCTTTATGCAAAAGGTAAAAGCCAAAGTAGAGGAGGGTAAGAGGTTATGAGAATAGTTGAACTTAAGGACATCGAGCAGAAGCTAAAGCCTCATTACTCCTATGAAGCTCGAAGGGTACTACATATTACGAAATTTATCAAAACAGAAATACTGCTAAGGCTACTGAATCGCATAGCACTAGATGACGATGTGAAAAAGGCCTATTTACTTCTAACCAGACTTCACCTTATTGGCAAAAGGACCTTCAGTAATGAAGATTTTATACTTTATACTGCCAGCCATATACTTAAGGAACTTCGGTCGAAAAAAATATGGGAAGAATATTTGGCAGCGTATAAGAGGATTGACACCGGTTTAAGATTATTTTGCATAGAAGATGATGGTGGGTTTTATTTGACAAAAAGTAATAATATTCCTTATTATGATCGTGGTCATGATTACGACAAGTTGTTAATGAATCTCCCAGAGCGGAAAAAAGTAAAAACATCATTCGCCGGGGAATTAGTGCCATATTCTTTTTATCATCAAAAAAATCCTGAAATAATTAGATTCCCAAACAATATTAAGCTAGATTATCAGCCAAGCCTTAAGGATAAAAAAGGTGGAGCGATTAAAATTAGTGCCCAGAATATTTATGAAGCAGCTGAAGAGATGGATCGAAGATTAAACGAATCATCACGTTCTGGTGAACGAGCCAACTGGCTGGAGTCAGTGCAGAAGCTGACGTTTAAAGAAGTAAAACAGGGAAAATTACACTTAAGTGACACTCTTAAAATTGAAAATCTATGTAATATTGTTGGTATGGTGGGATCCGGTAAATCTACTCTAATGCAGGTGGTTGCTTTTTGGACAGCATCCAAAGGCTATCGCAATGTCCTAGTTTTAGATTCGGTTACAGAAGTATTAAAAACGGTAAAGTTCTTCCGGTGTTTAGGAATTTCTGCATCACCGCTATTAGGACGTTATAATAAGGATCAACAGATCGAGAAGGCCCATAAAAATGAGTCGATGTTCCTTGATCAAGAGTATGCTGAGCATTTAACAGCAGTATGTCCCTTGGATGGATTAAGGCAAAATACCCATGATGATCAAGCATTAGAATATGGTCAGGAGCCTTGTTATTCACTAAAAGGGCCAGAAAAGTCTAACACATCGATTTGTCCATATTACCTCCAATGCTCGGCAAAGGCGGATGAACGAGCAATAACTAGTTCTAGTATAATCGTCACCACACCTGCGGGCTTAATCTATGGTAGGGCTCCTTTTCCTATTATTGGAGAGAAGGTGAAGTTTGTTGAATATATAATAAAGCATATCGACCTTGTATTTTTCGATGAGGCGGACCGAGTGCAGTCCAATTTCGATCCTGAATTCTCCCCTTCATCGTCAATCGATGATCTCCTGGCCTCTTCTGCTGATCTGGTTAGTCGTTACTTGTTAGCTAAGGGAGGTCGGCTTGACATGGAGGAGGAAGAGCGAAAATATATTGACCAGATTTTAAGTCTTCCAAGGATATGTGATGATGTTAAGCAGTTAATCAGAGATAATAAAGCCATTTATGATTGGAATAGAATCGGAAGAGGAAACTCTTTTTCAGCTTTAATCCTTACAGAAAATGAAGAAGAGATTCCAAAGAAAATTCGTGAGCAGCTACTATCCAGTATAGAAAACCCCAAAATGCAATCTGAACTAGAGGCTCTAATTGCTAGTATTTATGAAGGCGGCTCTTCCGTTGGTGAAAGGATTGAGGAATGGGTTGCTGAAATCGAACTCCTAAAGGATGAGTGGATTATACGCATCAAGTTCATCATTTATTTGATAGCTTTAGAAAGAAAGCTTCGTTTAATCACCGCCTATGGCTCTGCTGTCACACAGGATGAAACCATTATTAGAAGTGTATCAGGGTTTTTAAAAAATCATTTCCGTGAGTTACAAGACCTTTTACCAGCTTCCGCTGTAGGTAATATCTTTGGATTTACCTATGATAAAGAAACGAAAATTCTTAAGACTTTTCGTCAATATGCTTTTGGACGGGCTCTAATGCTTTCACTGCCATTTCTAATGATGGATGAGTCGAGGAAGCCTATTGGCCCCAACGTTGTCTTACTTTCTGGGACAAGCTGGGCTAAAGAATCTCTTAGGTATCATATCCATTCAGAAGTGAACTATATTCTGGAGTCTGACCCGAGAATTAGGCAAAAAATTGAAGAAACAAAAGTTACCCAGATTCCTATAGATATTAGGGTATCGGGAAGTGGGGAGAACCGAGATAAGAATTTGGAGGAGTTGGTTAAATATACTGCTCCATATATTCTCAGTGAGTTAGAGAGAACAGATGGTCGTATTTTATTTATAGTGAATAGTTATTCCGAAGCAAGCCGAGTTAAGGAGTTTCTTCAAAGGCAATTCCCAGGAGAAAAAATTTGTTACTTGATTCGCGATGTAGAAGAAGACAAGGAGGATACAGTCAAGAGAGGAAGTTTAGGAGGCTTATACCTAACCAATACGAGGATGCTTGTCGCACCTGCGGGTGCGATTGAGAGAGGACATAATATTGTGGATGAAAGAGGCCATTCTTTGTTAACTTCTGTCTTTTTTCTCACAAGGCCGATGAATGTTCCAGGAGATATTGAAGATGTCATTACAATGATTAATGGCAGAGTATCAGGCAAGGCTGAAGAACTCCTTACGATTAACCCGTTAAAGCGAATTGGCAAAATCCGTAGCACTGCCATCGGGATGTGGAGTGGTTTGCTTGGAGCGAATAATTACAGTCTTGATGATCTTGAAGATTATGAGAAAGCAGATCTGGCTGTATCCCGGCTAGTGATTATTCACCAGATATTTGGTCGATTAGTTCGTATAACAGATTTTGACCGACCCGCTCCAAATATTTATTTTGCAGATGGGGCTTTTAAAGGAAAAAATCCTGGAAGCTTTGACTTGATTCAGGAAATGATGTCTTGGCTTAAGAAGCAAATCGAATGTGGGAGTGAACATGAAATAGCGGAGACTCTTTATGGACCTTTTTATAGAGCATGTATAAGGGGGCTAAAAAATGCTTGATAAATTACTACCAGCAGCCTTTGTGCCACTACCGGAGTCGGGGACAACGGTATACTATGTTAGCTTTCCGCAGAACTGGGAAGATAAATTATTTAACATAGAGTGTTTAAAGAAAGATAATTTGAATGTGTATAATTTACCCACTAAGACGTTAGAAAAGTTGGTCCTATCCTGGTTACCCGGTGTAGCTTCCTGTAATCCCATCGGTAAAGGCAAAGATAATACAAAATGGTTTGTATCTAGTGAGCCTGTTGATAAAAATTTGCTAGTAGAGTTAATGAGAGTATGGGTTATAAGTGAGTATATTGAAAATAAAAAAGTATTACCTGAAGTAAAGCATTTAGCATCAGCATTTTTTAAGGAAATGAATGCTGAATATTTGGATATCCATAAAGAAGAGAACCTGGTGCTTTTCGATCGGGAAGGAAAAGCTGCTTGTAGTGAAGCTTTTAGGGTTTTCCCTCTAACGGTTATAAAACGATTGTCCGGTCAAGAAATTGCATTAGGTGGAAAGAATATCAAATTGCTTTATGCTGGAAATAACGAGCTTATAACAGAACCTGTTGACCTATTTGCAGGCACAGATAAGAGAAGAGATCATTTCTCTATTGCCATACAGTTTTCTGTTCAGACTATCCCCCCCAGCAGGAAAACTATGCTGATATATAAAACTGTAGTGCGGAGATGGATTGGAGTTCCATCAAAACCTTGGGATTTTGGTGGTAACGCTACGACAGCCTATATCAAGACTGCCCATGAGCGATTGCAACCCATCACTTGTAAGTTGAATAAAAAAGATAAATTAGTTGAATGGGATAATCAGGATAAGAAATGCTATGAGTTTTCATACTTTGAAAATACTCTCCCTGAACTTAATGAGTTGATTAAAGCACCAAATGAATTTATTTCTAAAGATATCGGAGCAGTGGTACTGACTTATCGCTATGCTCAGGAAATGAAAAAGCATCTGGCGCGTCCAGGTTTACCTATGATTGATAGGATTCGAGTTCATGAAGCTCTTGAAGACAAATTAGCCGGTCTGGCAATGTCAGCAAATCATGCTTATCGCGTTCATAAGCGATTAAGTAATCTTAGAGTAAATATGAGCAAAATGGACAGGGAAGTATTTCGCAAACGAATGGTCCAGGCAATAGGAACATCTAATCTAGCCATCGAAATCTATTGTAATAACGACTCGGATATTGGAGAAAAAGTATATAACAAGATTAAGGAGCAGTTTGGTGTTACAGAAGATACCACCGTTTTTAAGGAATTAACAGTAAATATAAGGATGAAACCCTTAGGGAAAAATGGTGATGTATTAGATCCTAATCTTAAAGAATTAGAGCGGTTTGAAGGAAGAATTGCCGAAATCAAATATTCCTATGGAGAAGCAACAATAAAGCCGACCGCGTGCATCGTCGTTTTACCAGGTAAAGAATCTTTTAGCAGTAGCCCTGAATTAGACCCCAAGAATGCGATTCGTGCTGGTTTTGCTCAGACAGGGCGACTTACGCAGTTTATCAGACCGGTGTTAGAGGAAAACGAGGGGGAAGATGAAGCGGAGTCAAGTCAAGAAAGCAGAATTAGCTCGGCTATATATGATTTATATAGGCAGCTGGGTTTGCTTTTTCCCTACAGCAATAATGGTGAAGTAGAAAAAGTTGATTTTTCAATACCAGCAATGAGCGTACATATTGTTAATTATAAAAAGACTTTATACGGATCTTCCGAACCATTTCCTCTTTTTGTCACAGTAAACTATAAAACTGGACGTATAACTGTAGATTGTGGATTCTTTTCACGACCAGAACTACTTTACTGGGAAGCCTGCTTGGAGTTTCAAAAGGTTCAAGGAAAAAAGAATATCAAAGATGACAGTAAAAAAGCAAAGTATAGAAAGATAAAGTCTAAGATTCTGGAATTGATCAATACACATAGCAACCCTATATTAGTTCTTGTAGAGTCTAATGGCATAAGCAGAAAGGTTTGGAAGTTTATTGCTGATAGTGAGCTTGCTAAGGTTGAGCGTAGAGGTAATTCTCTTAACCACCTTTTATTCGATCCGGTAGAACCGGAACAAGGAATTAATTTGAGTACTAAGGACAATTCTCTCCGGATAATTCGAGTAAGAAGCAACGAGGAAGTTCCCGGTTACTTAAGTGAAGTCAAAGAGAGCGGTGCTACTAAGAGTATTAGCGGAGTATTTAAGTACGACGATGTTTTCTGGAGTATTGCCTCAGCGCCAAACGATATTCTATTTAGAAATTCTCGAAGTAGACTCTCTAAAGTTGAACGACCTAATAAGGAATGTAAACGACCTGATATGATCGAGTTTTATCCAATTCACCTTCAGGACGCGGACAGCGCTGATGACTGGGTATACTTAGCTCATAAATATCGAGAATTTGCCCATCAGTATAAGGAAGCGTTAAGATTACCCTTGCCCCTTCACCTCGCCAAGAAACTGGAGGAGTATATGGGGTAGTATTACGTAGTTTATAATTTTCAACTATTCTTATCGAGAATTTGGGTTAATTTTACGATATATAAAACCTTCGGAAAGATCATTAGTAGATGAAATTCTAAGAAGTAAAGACAGATGGGATTAGGCAAGGAATTTAAATGATATCCTAAATGATTGATTGAAAACACTTCAATCCATTTTTTGCTGGTTGAGACCCATTTCTTAGTAGGGAGGGCATCTAAATGTCGAATGAACTGCAATCTTTATCGGTACTTTTTCAAAATAGATTATTCCGCATACCGGATTATCAACGCGGATATGCGTGGAAGCATGAGCAACTTGTAGATTTCTGGGAAGACCTACTGAATCTCCATGATGATAGATATCACTATACGGGCTTGCTTTCGCTCAAGGCGGTCAGCCGTAAGGGAACACGCCGGTGGCATGACGATGAGTGGTTGCTAGATATTGGGTATAAACCGTTTCATGTCGTAGACGGGCAGCAGCGATTGACTACATTTTCTATACTCATGTACGAAATAACTGCTTTTATCAAAAGCATCCAAGATAACAAAGATAAGTCAGACGAGGAGATATTTCTAGGATATGAATCACTGAAGGATATTAAGGCAAAGTATGTTCTTCGGAAGCTTCCTCCTAAAAATTTGGTGACTACGTATTTGTTCGGTTACGAAACAGATAACCCGAGTTCAGATTACCTGAAGTACAAGGTTTTTGAGGAACCGTATGGGGGTACAGTTTTTGAAACTTATTATACAAAGAATCTAAAATACGCAAAAAAGTTCTTTGTAGAAAACCTCAGGGCGATGTTTGAGAGGGAAGGCATGGAGGGCATTGAGCAACTGTACAAGAAACTCACATTAAGGCTGATGTTCAACCTCCATGAAATAGAGGATGATTATGACGTTTTCGTAGCATTTGAAACTATGAATAACCGAGGTAAAAAGCTGACGAACCTGGAATTGCTAAAGAACCGACTTATATATCTCACAACCCTATTCGATGACATTCAACTTGGTGCAAGGGATAAAGAACAGCTGCGGAAGAATATCAATGAAGCATGGAAAGAAGTGTATTACCAACTGGGACGAAATCAGGACAATCCATTATCTGACGATGACTTTCTACGAGCCCACTGGATTACTTATTTTCAGTATTCCCGGAAACGAGGAGATGATTATATTCGTTTTCTGTTGGGCAAGTTCTCCGCGAAGAATGTCTTTGAGAAGTTTACTGTTACTACACAGGCTGAAGCAGTCGAGCCCTTGCCTGATTTCGAAACTCCCGAAGATGATGATGTAGAAGACGATACGCCTGAAGCAGAATCTTTTCTTGTCAGCAAGCTAACGCCGATGGAGATCAGTGAATATGTCAACAATTTAAAGGCTTCGGCTGAATACTGGTACTACACCTATTTTCCAAAGGACAGTATTGATCTTTCCGACGGGGAAAAACTTTGGATAGATAGATTAAATCGTGTGGGGATTGGATATTTTCGCCCGCTTGTAGCTGTCGCACTTGTTACAGCAGATAAAACAACTCCTGAAGAACGCATTGGACTTTTCAATGCTATAGAGCGATTTGTTTTTCTTTCCTTCCGGGTTGGCGGATTTAATGCGAGTTACAAAAGCAGCGATTATTATAATAAGGCCAGGGATATTCTGTGGGGCGGCATAACATTGGCCCAAGTTACCGAGGATTTAATCGCTACAGTTAATAAAGACTTAGCAGCCTTGATTGCCAACTTTATCACACGCACCGACAGGCGTTTCAATTCCGGAGAAGGATTCTACGGGTGGCGCGAACTGCGCTATTTCTTGTATGAATACGAATATGAATTATCGACCCGCAACATTTTACAGAAAGTAGACTGGAATCTGTTTACAAAAGTTGAAAAGGACAAGGTTACCATTGAACATATTCTTCCTCAGACACCGACAAAATGGTACTGGCGTAATCAGTTCCGACAGTACACTGAAAATGAGGTCAAGCTATTGTCGGCATCTTTGGGTAATCTGCTTCCTCTCGCTCAAAGCATTAATTCGTCTTTGCAAAATGATAGCTTTCCAGATAAAAAGAACCCGTCCTCTTCTGGGCGGAGAGGGTATATGAATGGTTCACACTCGGAAATCGAGGTGGCTTTGGAGCGAGATTGGGCAGCTCAAAACATATTGAGTCGTGGGCTATCACTACTTGGATTTATGGAGTCAAGATGGGGAATTATGCTTTCTACTGCGCAGAAGATGAATCTGCTCCACATCGAGTTCGTGAATGATGGAAGTGCTGTAATTCCGGAACTGCCGGAGGATGAACTCATACCCCAAAAACAGCAATCATCTCCGGGATCTACCCGAGACCTTTCTGAACGGCATCATCTCCGCTACGATTTTTGGCATAACTTTGTAGAGTATTGTAAAGCGCACGGGCGCGCTGAGGATATAGCCTCTCGTAAGCCGTCCTATGACGACTGGTATGATGTCACAATAGGTAGCCGAGATTATCATATATTCTTTCAACTTGTGCGTCAAAAAATATTACGCATTGGCTTATATGTTTATCGACCAGAGGATTTTGCCCGATTAGATTCCCGGAAGAATGAAATAGAAAGTGCTTATGGCTCTTCCCTTGAATGGTATACCAGTCGTGAAAAAAGTACGGCTAAAAGAATTCTACATTCTATTGAAACTGATGTTCATAATCCTGACTTATATCCTCAACATTTTGAGTGGCTGGTAACTCAGTTTGATAGACTGAAAGCAGCGTTAGAAAAAGTGGATATGAATGCGCAACTGCAAGGATGATGTGTCAATGGGTTCATTTTAATACTGGATATCGTTCATGTTTGAGTACGATATAGAAAAACATATATGGGAGAGAAAAAAATGTGGATAAACATTGATAAGCCAACCAAGAAAGTAACCTTACATGAAAAACACTGTTCTTTTGTACCAACTACCGACTCTAAGTATAAGAAAATCAATAATATGGGCAGAGATGGAGGGTGGAAAGAGTTTAAAAATAGGGAAGAAGCATTGCGTTTTTATGGAGATAACTTTCCGGAATTTAAACGGGGTTTCTGTTATTCTTGTGGGACAGAAGAGCCTCCAAAAAATGAGGTTAAACTTTACTATGATGATATTAGCGAAAAAGAATTGGAGGAACTCCGGAAGTACGATAGTAATACCCCTTGGTCAATGAGAAGTAAGGATTAGCAAGGGGGCCCCATTCTTTCCGTATAAAATTACTTACTCAACAAGGAGAAGCCTATGAATTTTATTGGTATTGACTTGGCTTGGACCTACCGTAAAGAAACCGGAATCTGTGTTATTGATGATAACGGAAATGTCCTTTTCTGTGAATCGCAAAAATATAGTGATGAAATGCTTGCTGGATTAGTAAAGCATTATTCCGCTCAAGGAGCGGTGGTAGCGATTGATGCTCCTCTGGTTGTAGCAAATGAAACGGGATCAAGGGCTTGTGACCGAAACCTTATGAAAGAAAAGATTCATGGGAGAAATCTTTCCCTTTTTAATTGTAGTAGGGAATACCTGCAACGTACCTACGGAGCGATTCGGGGTGAAGAGGTCGTAAGAAGTATACAAGAGTTAACACCTGAGTTCGTCCTAACAACTATACCAAAGGACAGATCACACAGTATTATCGAAGTGTTTCCATCGAGTATCGTCTTGGGGCTCTTTTCAGATGCGTTTCCGGTAAAATACAAGCATAAAAGCAGCGTTGAATTATATAATTCAAAGAATGAGATGACGAGATTGCTCGGTCTTATCAATCATCTTTCTGAGTATGATCCGCCCGTATTCAATGCAAGTGATTATTTTAGTCCGTATAAAGTTGAGGGTTTCACGACTAAATCGGCCTTTAAGAGTTTCGAAGATCAAGTTGATGCCTTTCTCTGTGCGTATGCCGCTTATTGGCACTCGAAAAAGGAAGGCAAAATCTTTGGTGATGAAAAGACTGGGTTCATCCTTGTGCCGGTAGAAAAGACCGTACGGACTTCAGGGGATAAAGGGTTAAGTACCTCAACATATAAGCTGCATTCTAGTACTCAAGTACAAAATCAATCGGAGCCTAAACCAAAGCATACAGTTGATCGCAGCTCTGATTTAACAGAGATGCTCGAAGCCATAAAACAATTTCGTATACAGAACGGCCTTGAAGTTGGAACAAACAGCCAAGAGACCATGTTTTACCGAATGAACTTAATGATGGAGGAACTAGGCGAGATTAGTCAGTGTTTAACCAAGGGCAAAGGGAATCTTGCTGAGGAGCATGCAGACTTGCTTATCTTGCTCCTGGGGAATTGCCTTACGATGGATTTAGATATTGTAAATGGTTTTTGGGACAAGTATCAGGTGATTATGAATAGAACGAGTAAGAAGATTGGTCTGTACGAGCGGGTTTCGTCTTGGGAAGAGGCTGAAGGTTGCAAGCAAGAGATCTGAACTCTTTACCTAGTGATCACTTCAAAGTTGGTTATCTTAGATTTATTGAGGGGAGTGGTATTTTGGCTCAGAAAGACGTAGTCCTTGATTTTCTTCAACAACATCCTTGTATATTTTGTGATGATTGCCTATCTCGGGAAACAAAAATAGAACCTAGGCAGACGATATTTCAATTATGTACAGCACTATATAATCAAGAGCTAATAGAACGTGATAAGTTAGAATGTTCAGTTTGCGGTAAAATCAAAAAGGCAAGTAGAGCAAAAACTATCAATTCTACCCAGTTACCCAAACCCTTAACAGATACAACATCCAAAGAAGTCAAACCGAAGTCTAAACAGCCACGCAAGGCCTATATTGACCGACCTACTAATCCTGATCGATTTGTTAAGGTACCCTTAGAGTTCGAGAAGTTTGATATAGAGAATGTTTTTACTCAGTTTGATTCTTACACTTTGGATGAGGTTCTTAAGAAAGAAAAGTACTCAAAATTTCATGACCCAGTCTATGCTCATTATTCTGGATACTTAAGTATGAGGTTGGGCGAATTCTTAGGGATGCTGAAGGACCAGGGGGATAACTTTTACAAACAGTTTCTGAATGCTTACGGGGATCAGAGCTTTTGCAAGTTTAGGATGGCAGACAACCCTTTTTTAGACCGAAAGGGCCTCTATCTTTTCAAAAGTGAAAATCAAATAAAGTATGTGGGAAGGGTCAAAGGAGATTTGAACTTTCACTTAAGAATTAATACCGGATACGCTTATATTTCTCCTAAAAACTGTTACATAGTGGTCAGTCAACGAACTGCCATATCAATGCAATGATTAATTCTCTTCGAGGAAATATTGAATTGTACATTTTGCCTTTGGAAAATGATGAAGAGATTATCAGAACCGAGAGATGGCTAGTCCATTTGATCCAGCCGGAATGGAATAATTCTTTAAAGTGATTTATTGGTGTGTTGAATGATCATAGGCAATTCGTCGGAGTGCTACCAAGCATTTTAATTAGTTTATTAGATGTTATATTATTCTGAAAATAGATCTAGAAAAAGCATTGAACATACCCTAAAATGCTCGGGGGAAGGCCTCTCGTCCTTCCCCGCGGGGTACGTCCCCCACACAATGGGAGAGAATTCTGACAATCCTGTTGAATTAGCTATGTTTTACTTCAAACAATGGGGGGAACAAACAAGAAAAAGCTGGCCGCATTTTACTAGGTCAGACTTGGGGCGCTATGCCGCAAATTTTTGCTAAGTAATCCATATATATTCGTCGGGCATCAGTTTGGAGTCTCGCCCACGGGGTACTCCCCCTCAAAGCAACCTTTGGAGGTCAATGAGCATATCATGTTTGACCTTAAATAGAGATTGGGCTAGTCCCAATCTTTTTCTTTTTTGGCATTGGGTCATGCTATACTATAGGTACATATTTCCATTAAAAATTGTGCTCGTGGTCTTTATCTTCTACACACAGACAAGTTAACCTCTCATGAAATTTTCGAATCTGGATTTAGTCGAACCTAGGTTGAGCGGCGCTATAATTCAGATAAATTAAGCTACAATTTTGGGGGTCATTAAATTGGATTATAATCAAATTGAGAAGTTATTACTATCATTCAGTCTTGAGAAGCATTCAAATTCTGAAGGAACCCATTTTACTTTTTCTAAAGGAAAGAAACATAAGATTATTTTTGAAAGGCTAAGACCATTAGCTCGTGGAGGGGCTGGAGGATACGTCTATGCCATTGTGCTTGATGATTATAAAAATAGATGCAGTAAAAATGGGCATATATGTTTGAGCAAATTAAGCAGCGAGAATGAACTAAAAGATATTGTTGGGCGAGTCATCAAGTATTTTGATTCAATCTTGTAAAAATATAACTATAGGGTGGATTGGGGGTAATGAAATGGGTTTTTTGATAACATATCAAAGCTGGCAAAAGCTGCAAGTAATGCTTCACCAGTTGGGTCCTCTTCTTTACGTTCTGCGGCAGAAAATTCAAACTTAAATTGCCCAGGTGTGTACAAAGTGTATTATTCTGGACAACTGATGAAGGTTGGAAAGGCTGAAGATGGCTTAAGAAAGAGATTTAGTGACTATTATCGAGGTAGAGAAGGAGGCACAGCATATCTAAAATATATCAATGGATCCAATCGTGATGGAGTAACGGTTAAGTGGAGAAAGTGCGAAAGAAGCCAGTGTAGAACGCTAGAAACTCAAATGTATGATCAAGCAAAAGCGGCTGGCGAAGAATTACCTTGGTCAAACCGAAGATAAGTACATCCTTAATTATGCAAGCTTCTTCCAACAAATTAGGTTATCCGTTGGAATCATCTCAGCGGGGTACGACCCTAACGCAATGGTGAAAAGAACTTGGTGTAAACAAGTGTAGTATATAATAATATTTTAAGAATTTAACAATAAGAGTGTTCTTAGGCGTTTCTTTATACTATTTAAATTTATGGGTAAGTGAGATAAAAGCAGCGAGGCGAGAGTAAATGATTAAAACCGACGAGGAATCCTTACTTCAGCAGATCGAGTTATTGGAAACAAAAGAAGCAATGCCGGAACTTATCTATCTTGACGAAGCAATTAGAATTTATCGCAAATTAATTCGGCTCCGACCGGCTAAAGCAGAATATAAATATTCCCTAGCCAAATTACTCTTAGAAATGGGACGTAATGAAAAATTTGTTACTGAGGATTATGAACAAGCGAATCATTTATTTAGAGAAGTTCTGGAACTGAAGCCTGGTTATGCTCAGGCCCATTACCATTTGGGCTGGCTTTCCCGTTATGAGGATCACTGGCTTGAGGCATTGGAGCATTATAAAGTATCTTTAGAATCTGCCTCCTTAAGTCATCTGGAGCGGATATATGCTCTATGCAGTAGTGCCTATTGTCAGGCCAGGATCGGTAATGGGGAAGATGCGTGGGAAGCCTTAATGAGGGCCAAGGAACTGGCTAGGGAACGAAGCGAATGGAGTTTTGTGGATGAGGCAAAACAGAGTGTTTCGCTAGTGCTGGCAGCTTCTAAAGCAGGTTTCTCCGAAAGCCTATCCGAAGATCTGTCCGCTAAACGGTTATATGTCTGCATCGATAATCACGGGGAGAATTTTGTTTCCAAAGAAGAAGCTGAAGCTTTGGCTTCGGACAATGATCATCTTATCCTCGATCTGCGTGCTAGGAGGGTTACCTTTAAGGGACCACACCGCTGGGCCTGGAAATTGGAAGACGGTGCAGGGCAACTACTCGAATATCTCTGGCTCAATTCTGGTTATCATAAAGCGGAGAAGATTCAAGAGGCGATTTGGCCAGAGAGCCGCGGAACGAGTACAGTTAAAAAATATGTTGCCGAACTCCGGAAAAGCATAGCTTCCTGCCTTGAGACAAAAGAAGAGGGTTTCATTAATAATGAGCCAGGTAAAGGATACTCATGGCAAGGAAATCTTCCTTACCGTATTATTAGGCCCATCACCTTTACTTGGATACGGTATTACGAACAGAGTCAGTGCCAATAGCTATTGATCACATGCCATGCACCGGTTACCGATGGGTAACCGGAATTTTTTTATACTATAACCATAGCAATTCAATAGTTTCAGAAAACAAAATTGGAGGTTCAAAGATTATGAAAAACACGTTTTATAGGCCAGTAGAAATTAGCACAGAGGAACTTGATTCGATTGTTAATAAACTGTATCAAGACCTTGTTGAATTCTCTAAAGGATATACCGATACAAAGCACCTGAAGGAGTATATAACCAAATTGATCAATGACCAGAAAAATTTGACTGGCAACTCGGAAATGGGTTTCTGGGGACTAGATGAACCGGAAAAAATGTCAAATGATATCCGCGTTTTGTATTTCTATATGCCCACCTATATTGCCACAGGGATTCTTATAAATTGCAAACTGAACTTCCCCCAAATTACTAGGGAAATTCCCGAGTTTAATGAATGCCTACGAAAAGGTTTGCTTGGCTGCACCGGAAGATATTTTCAAGGGCATGGTTATGACAATATTGATGGCTTGATTAAAGCTTTACACGTTTTTATCATCGCCAAGGCCCATATTTTTATTGAAAAGTATCCTAACGACTGTCAAAAGTTCACGGAGCTATTCAAGTCCGTCTTAGAAAATATTGAGAATTCCTTATTATCCGGAAAAACCAGAGGCGATTGGGGAGAAGACTATTCCCTACAATATAAATGTATTCTTCAAGCAGTCAACCCTAATGCCTATTTAGAACTTGATGAAAAACTAAGCAACAGAGAGGTTGTATTATTATTTGTCTATGGCACCTTGATGAGTAACAACCGAATCGGTCGGACGTATTTGGAGGATGCAAAGTTTTTGGGAAAAGGGACTCTGAAGGGTTATGCCTTATATGATCTAGGCTCTTATCCGGGTATTGTAAAAGAAGCTGGAAAGGTTAAGGGAGAATTATATTCCGTTCCTGCAGATCGTCTACCCGATATCGATCGCTACGAAGGCGAAGGCAAGTTATATCTAAGAAAAACGGTGACAGTTAATCAGGAAAACGGTGAAAATGTCAAGGCTTTTGTCTATATTTTTAATCAATCCACAACGGGCAAGGCGAAAATTGATGAGCAATATCAGCCGTGGTATCCAGGTGTAGCAAGAATCCTTAATGAAGAGAAATACGTTTGGTATGCTGCTTACGGTTCCAATATAAATCGCCAACGTTTAATGGCCTATATTATGGGTTGCAGTGATAAAACTCCTCCTAAAGAAGAGATGCCGATTATGTTAAACCACCCCATATATTTCTCTAATCATAGCGGACGATGGAATCACAAAGGGGTTGCCTTTCTTGATTTGGATAAGGTAGGGAAAACTTATGGAAAAAGATACTTAATTACTCAAGAGCAGCTTAATGAGATTCAGGTACTGGAAGGAGGAATTTGGTACAACGAGATAGTTCAAGTAGGTGAAGATAATGGAACACATATTAAAACTTTGACTCACACACCCCGGTATTCTGAAGATGTATTTCCCGATTTAACTTATCTCGAGGTTATCCAAAGAGGCCTTAAAGAAACCTACCCAAACTTAAGTTCGGTCGAAATTGATTCTTATTTGCTGCAAAGTTATTTAAGTATTGAAATGATCAATGTTTTAAAATACCTCCGCAGCCAAGAACATGGGGTTGCGATTTCTAAGATGGGTAGGGAGTTAGGTCATGTATCAATTATCATAGATACAGTTCATAAACTCAAAGAGTTCAATTTAATTAGGCTGGATGGGAGAACAGTAAGAGAGGGTATCGCATGGGATTCCCCAAATGCCATTTATTATACTGTTCGTGACAGAAGACTGGCTATTGATAATGTACTAAACAAAAACTCTTAATTCCTATTCGTCGGAACTTGTCGTTCCGACAAGGTACTGGAACCGATTCGCGAAAGATAAAATCGCACTGCTATGAGCAGAATGAAGAGTTTTTCATCCGAATGTTCCAGTGATGAGGAATTGATGTGTAGGTGCGACTTCTTCAATCTGATTTGTTAAGTGCTCTCAAAGAAATATCTAGGAGTAAGAAAGAATGGGAACGGAGTTTATTTCGTTCCCATCTCAATCATATTGGATCGTTATAATCCTTTATCTAAGCCAATGCCAACACGATTCATCTAAGATTGATTTGACAGATCTCACCACTTCTCTTCAATGAAAGCGAACAACGGTGGGCCGTTGCCAAATTTTAAATCCCGTTCTATCAGAGCCCGGAGGATGCTGTGTTTAAGGCCTTGGGGGTGGAATGAGGAGGTTGGGTGCAGTGCACGTTGGTTGTTCTGTTAGACACGGCTTGAATCAATTACCTCTTTTATCAAGAGATTAATAGCGTTTTCTTTCATACTGATGGCAAGTTTAATTATCTCCATTTGCTTCCCTATTTCTAATTTTCCAAACCTAGGTGCTTGTTTAAAAACTCTATTAAGGGTCTTTACCGTATCATTGGTCAATCGATTTGGGTCATTATTTGGGAGGCCTGCGCGTAAATACATGAACTCCTTTAATTTTTGATCAAAGGGTAATGCCACTATCCAATTAAGCGTTATTTGAGTGGAGTACTTAGTTTTAGGCTTCGTGGGATATTTATAGCAAATTCATAACTAGTTATTAGCTCACTTACCGATAAGGATAACCTTCTTGCTATGGCTTCAAAAGGTGTACCTGCTTGCATGAGCCGCTTTACTATTGATTCTTTATTCGATTTGTTTGTATCTCCTTTATTACAAAACCGCCTTAAAATTATCAAGTCACGGTCAATGGGAGTCCTGGATTCCTCAATAAAGCAGGGTGCAATTTGCTGGTTAGAGTTTTCAGATAGACATATCGGTCAAAACCACCAACTAATAAATAGTAATTTTCAATTACAGGATGCTTTTCTACAGCTAGCGCCACATCAAATGCTTCATTTTTATCACTCTTCATTCTTTGTAAGTAAGCGTCGGTAACATCAAAATGCGTATCAACCATAATTTAATCAAGAGGTAAATCGCTTATTCTCATACACATCTCCCTCTTAAAGAGGTATATGTGGTAAGATTTTGTCCTATTTCTGTAATTTAATGGCGATATTTAAGTTGCTATAAGTTTCTGTTGTAAACGGTAAAATAAAGTTAACAGATTTCGTTAAATAAAAATGAACACTTTTCTCCCAAGCTTCCCCATGATGAGCTATGATGAATTTTGAATTAAACAAGAATCATAGCTTTATGGGGGAGAAAATGAATAGGATA
>NZ_JBBWUA010000007.1:0-133897 GCF_038181555.1 Desulfitobacterium sp. THU1
TACCCGGCTATAACTAGTGTAGCTGGGTTTTATTATATTTTGCCATAGGCCTCAAGTAGTTTCCATGCACCCTTTTATTAAGCGCTTACCCCGTTCGGGCTCACACGGCATGGGTATTCTTCTAACAGTTTGCAGTATGGCCGAAATAGTCCACTGGACTGTTTCGTATCTCGGACACGGAAGTTAAGACCGCCAGGGCTGATGATACTTGGACCGCAGTGTGGCAAAATGCTCATCCGCCTTTCGTGTTGCCAGATAACTAAGCAAAGAGACCATTGATTAAGATGGTCTCTTTGTTTTTCACTAAAGTGAAAATGGCATGGTAAATCCTATCATTTCAACCGATGCCATAAATATGATTTGGGTTGGCGACATTACATAGGTACCGAAAAGGGTGGGCGTTCGTTTTCTTTATTTCAACTTTACAATGTTCCTTTGTATGCCTAAAAAATAGCTGATTCCCCATATAACAAGCAAAGCAGTGGCTCCGACTAGAAGCCAGATCCAGGTGGACTTCGCCACACCAAGATAAATAAGTGCAGTACCAACATAATAGGGGACTATGGTTATAGCAGCTGTCCAGACATAGGGCCAAAGTTTTACTGAAGGCATTACCCCAGCAATATATCCTACTGTGTGGGCGGGAAGCGGTAGAAGGCGAGCAAAAAATAACCCTAAAGTACCCTTATCTTCGATCCAACGGTCTACTGATTCAAAAAGTTTGGGGGTAACCAATTTCCGAAAGAAATCTTTCAAGTAATAATGAGCAAGATAATAGATAGCAAAATTGCTTAGAATAAATCCTAACCATGAGTATAGGGATCCCCAAAAGACACCGAAGATCTTTAGCAAGAGGATGAAGAACCCTTCTGAAGGTATAGGCGTCATGCAGAGTGCTGCCATAATTAGAATTGCAAAGAAAATACCGCCGATTCCCCAGGACTGAATTAGAGAAGAGAGCTCGTTCTTGCGATCAAGATAGAAAAAGAGGACAATTAGCGCAATGGAAATTACTAGAATTAAGGTTAGCAAGAGAGAATTCGTACCGTGTGTTTTCTGAAGTTTCAAGTTAAATATCACCTTGCCTTAGGAATCAAAGTATTTCAACTAAGTATAAACTTTAAGTGTATAAATGAAAATGCCACAAAATAATTTTTTTTACATTTCTCCTTATACTTGTATTTGACGCGTTTCCTGCCTGGGAAAGTATTACCCATATAGTGAGAAGATTTTTTTCTGTATTAGAATAACCTAATTTTCGAATATAAAGTAGTAAAATTAGGAAGAAAAAAGTCTGACCTTTATTGACCTTTTGCAATAATAATTTTATAATATAATCATGGCGATAAGGCCGCGAGTTATAGCAAGAATGAGAACTTAACGACAATGATATTTTTATCGATGGAGATGAGGGGTGACTTATGGATTTTAAAGATTATTATGCTATTCTCGGTGTCCCCAGTGATGCGGAGGAAAAGGTTATTAAAAAAGCCTATCAAAAATTGGCTAAAAAATATCATCCGGATGTCAACCCAGACAATAAAGAAGCGGAAGAGAAGTTCAAAGAAGTCACTGAGGCTTATCAGGCCATCAGTGATCCTGAAAAACGTAGCAAATATGATGAGTTAAAACAAAATTATGAGTCCTGGAAGAAGCGTGGGGGTAGAGGTGATTTTGATTGGAATCGCTGGCAAGCTCGACCTGGTGAGGGAACCCAGACTAGGACAATGACTCCTGAGGAATTCGCCGAAATTTTTGGGGACAGAGGATTTGGTGAGCGGGGATTTAGTGGTGGTTTCTCAGGTGCTGGAGATTTTTCGGATTTTTTCTCGACGATCTTTGGTGGGGGCGATCCTTTCGGTCAATCACGGGGCAACCGTTCAACTCGTGCACAAGTAGGACGAGATTTGGAATTGGAAGTTAGTGTAACCCTTGAGGAGGCCTATCACGGGACGACTCGACTTATTGACTTTGACGATAAACGGATTCAAGCGAAGATACCCAAAGGAGTGCGTACAGGGTCGAAAGTGCGGCTAGCAGGGCAAGGCGGAGCCGGGTACGGTGGTGGAGCAAATGGCGACCTTTTCCTTCTGATTACTGTGGAGAAGAATTCTTTCTTTGAGCGCGAGGGTGATGATTTAACGACAGAGATTACTGTTGACTTTTATAAAGCAGTACTGGGCGGTGAGGTGAGTATCAAAACTCTTAACGGAGAAGTGCTTATGAAAGTTCCTCCCAAGATTCAAACAAAAGCTAAGCTACGTCTTAAAGGCAAAGGAATGCCTCGTTTAGAAAATCCGGGTCAAGCAGGAGATCTTTATGCGCAAATTTCTATCGTACTTCCCAAAGAGATGAGTTCAGGGGAGATTGATGATCTTCGTTCACTTGCCCAACGATATCATCGTTGATCCTTGACGAGGGAGATCGTGGCATTAGATAATGATGAGGTTGAGGTATTTAATAATCCAGAATCCAGAGTCCATCTCAAAGTGAAGGGTTGTGAAGCAGATGAAACCTGTTACGATGTTTGTCTTGGAATCCTGCCCGTATTGTAAAGAGGCGCTTCGTTGGATGGAAGAACTCAAGGCTGAAAATGCTCATTATGAGAGGGTAGAGTTTACTATAGTCGATGAACAGCTTCAACCTGAGATTGCAAGGCAGTATCCCTACTATTATGTGCCAACATATTTTGTTGATGGAATTAAGGTTCATGAGGGAGCTGCTACAAAGGATATCATCCGCAATGTATTTGATAAGGCTCTAGAGCATTGATCTTAGGGGAACTCCGTAAAGTAGGAGTTCCCCTAAATATTAGCTTCGTTCGCCTTGAATGAACTCAGCGGGTACCACGAAAGCACTGCTTTCGCACGTAGCAAGTTGATCGTTGGCTATGGTGAAAAAAGCATGGGATAGCTACCCCTGTGAACCAGGAATTATATCAACGAATTAAAGCTTTGGAAGCTAGTTTTTAATTACCTCATAACCGTTCACCCCTCATTTTGAACCTGAGAGGTTCAAATTTCATCCGTTAGAGGAAATATTCATAGTATTGCAAAAATGTGTAATATAATATGGGTAAGAAATAGATATGAGGGGTGATTGGTATGAAGGTCTATGTTGTTAAGAGCATGGATACTAACTTTGTGAGTTCAGTCGACAGAATATTTATCAGCAAGCAAGAAGCTGAAAGGTATGCAGCTTTGCAAAATGAAAAATATAAATTTGTAACTTTCTTGGTCTCTGAATACCAAGTATTTAACGACGCAAGCCAATGTAGCTTAGCCTTTTAAAACGAGCAGTTACATGAAAAAGAAGTTAAAGAATAAGCGAACTGAACAATGCTCCTTGGAGCTTTTAATCTCCCCCTTTAGGCGACTGGTTGTATTGCAAATATAACTTGAGGCGAAAAGGGGGATTTTTCATTTCAATACTCATGCCCTGAGTTGGTGTGGGTATTATTTTTTTTCATAATAATTTCATAATTATTTATAAGATTACGTAAAACGTGCAAACTAATCACAATGCTAATCAAACTATATTTTAGGAAAAGGAAATACGTTTAAAGGAGGAAGGTAGTTTGAAATCCAAGAAAATTATACTCGGACTAGCATTGATTGCACTGGTTATCACGGTACTCGTAGGCTGCAAAACGCAGAATCAGACCCCGCCACCCACAGGGACGGCCACTGACCAGCCTGTAAATCCACCACCAGCTGAAGCTCAATACGTGGGTAGCGAAAGTTGTAAAGGCTGTCACTCGGAATACCATGGCAACTTCACTAAAACCCAACACTCTAAGGCCTTTAAGCCCCTGGCAGACTATGCTCTGACCCAGCCAGCAGGGGAAATAAAACTCTTTGATACGAAGGCCACGGATAAGTCAGGGACTCTTGATCTGGCCAATAAAGATCTGGTCTATGGGGTAATGATGGATCATTATGTCATTGCAAAAGCTCCCGAAGGGTTTAGCGAGAAAGTTTACCGTGTAGCTGCCTTAGAGAAGTCTGGAGAAAAATATGTAGTTAAGCCTGCTAAAGGTACTGATGTGGATAAGGATGGCAAGCCTGATTACACAGCAGAAAGCTTCAGCTGCGGCAAATGTCACGCCCCGGGTATTGAAGTGAATTCTAAAGACTATGGAGTGTCCTGTGAGTCCTGTCATGGTCCCGGTGGAAATCACGTAAGTGCCGCCACTAAGAAAGGAACCATGGATCCAAAGACAGCTGTAAATGCATGCAATACCTGTCATGAAAGCAATCCAAGTAAGAACACCGAAGGGGTATGGACAGCAAACACCCACTATGGAACACGAAACTATTTTGCCAGCAAGCATGGGCAAAGTACTTCGATGAACTGTTTGACCTGTCACGAATCGCATAAGGCGAATGCCAGCGGTATGTTGCTTAAAGCAGATAAAGCCCAAGATATCTGTGCTCAGTGCCACCAAGGAAAAACCATGGATCTTGATAAGATGATGTGGAAGAACCCCACAGATGCTCGAGGCCACTTTACTAAGGATCACAGCTTTGGCGCTCTGCCTTATGATAAGCTAGGTGATAAAGACAAGACACCAGAAATTGAGATCACGAATAAAGAGGCTATCGATATGATTACCAAGCTACTGCCGGAAGCAGCAAAGTAAACAACTAAAGTAGAAGTATAAGAGGAATATAGATAATCTCCCTATTGATAGATAACTCTTCAGTAGGGGGATTTTCCTTGCTGTATTGCCGGCTTTGGCTATAGCGTTTTCTTTACACATTTTCAAAATCGGCTACAAATCCAATTTGCGTGGATAACCTTGCTCAAAAAAGGGGCTGATACAAAATGAACAGATAAGCTCATTTTGTATCAGCCCCTTTTAGGTAAGTGCTCTCATTCGAAAGTCACTTCATTGGCATGACAATCATGATGGCCGCCATGATTGTCACGCAGATTAACAGTTTGGAAAATACTCGAGAATCATTATTAACATAACCGAATGTAAGATTTCTATTCGTAAGATTTTAGAAAGTTATAAATAAAAAGAGCCCAGCAAGTTGCCGGGCATAGAGCAGAGGGGTTAGATTGAGGAGGAGTGAAATGATTAACTACTAAGTATCACATGATTGTGATAGTACGCGCATTTCACAATTAGATTGTAACCTATTACGCAAAGATTTACCAGTCCTTTTTAAAATTTCCGAATATTAAAATTATTTACTTAATACCTCTTCCGAGTGTAGAATGTATTTACATGGTTGGGCTCAGAAGAAAGCGGGTAATTCGTTATGCAAAGAGCTTATTCTATCCATCTTAATGGTATCGTTCAGGGCGTTGGGTTTAGACCCTATGTCTATCGTTTAGCGGGTGAGATGGGGATTAAGGGGTGGGTCAATAATTCTAGTCATGGGGTAGGTATACATGCCGAGGGATGTCAAGTTGATACTTTCTATGCTCGGTTGCTCAAAGAAGCCCCCCCTTTAGCAAAAATTACTCAAGCCGAATGTGAAGAGACGGTGTTTCGTTTTTATAAGGCTTTTGAAATTATGCACAGCGAGGATGATGGCTTGGCTGATGTTTTAATTTCACCGGATATTGCGACCTGTGCCGATTGCTTTGACGAGCTTAGGGATCCCAATAACAGACGTTATCACTATGCGTTTACCAATTGTACAAATTGTGGGCCGCGTTATACCATTATCGAGGATGTTCCCTATGATCGTATCCAAACAACGATGAAAGTCTTCCCCATGTGTGAAGCCTGTGCCCAAGAATATGAGAATCCAGCTGACCGCCGTTTTCATGCTCAGCCTGTCGCATGCTCCCGATGTGGGCCGGTAATACAGCTTTTGGATGCTCAAGGTGAGGCCTTAGAGGGCTTGGCAATTGAGAAATTAGCTCAAGGAGCTATTCTCGCTGTTAAGGGGTTGGGTGGATTTCATTTAGTCTGTGATGCCAGAGATTCTACAGCCATTCAGCATTTGCGCCAGCGTAAGGAAAGAGGAGCAAAACCATTTGCATTAATGGCTAGGAATATCGAAGTCATCCGTAACTGTTTTCGACTTTCTGAGCAAGAGGAGGCGCTCCTGAGAAGTCCGGCAGCCCCTATCGTTATCCTAGAGAGGAAAAAGGAAAGTGAGGGCTATCTTCCTCAGGAGATTGCACCGGGAATCCATACCTTAGGGGTGATGCTACCCTATACGCCCTTGCACGCCATGCTCTTTGATGGCCCATATGATTTTTTGGTGATGACCAGTGCCAACCTAAGCGGTCGTCCCTTGATCTACAGGAATGAAGAGGCATTGAGCGAGCTTAAGGGAATTGCCGATTATTTTCTGATCCATAATCGGGATATCTATCATCCTTGTGATGATTCGGTACTTCAGGTCATCGGGGAAGAGCCTGTATGGCATCGACGAGCCCGTGGCTATGTTCCTTTACCTCAAGCATATTCTAAGACTCAGCCTGCTCCTATCTTGGGGGTGGGTGGAGAATTAAAAAATGCTTTCTGTCTAGCGGCAAATGGTAGGGCCTTTACCAGTCAGTATATTGGGGATATGGAAGGGTATGAGAATTTCCAACGCTTTCGTCAAGAGTTTGCTTCCTTCCAGAAGGTCGTAAAGATTGAACCGGAAATAGTGGCCTTCGATGCCCATCCCAATTACCAAACCACACGGTTTGCTCAAGAGGGACCTTGGTTGTCCAAGATTAAAGTTCAGCATCATCATGCCCATTTAGTCAGTGTCTTGGGCGAACATGGTATCACTGAACCTACTTTAGGGGTGGTTTGTGATGGGACAGGTTGGGGTGAGGATCAAACGATCTGGGGGTTTGAGTTTCTGAAGGGGAATGCAGCAGGGTATGAGCGTTTAGCTCATCTCGAATATCTCCCTCTACCCGGAGGCGATGCGGCTGCGAAGTACCCTTTGCGAATCGCCTATGCCTATGGTAAAACGCTACTCTCTCCCGATGAGTGGGCAAAGACACAAGGGCTCTGGGAGGGTTTGACCGCGTCCGAACAAAAGGTTCTGGACCAACAGTTAGAGAGAAGAATTAATGTTTTTGCAACCTCAAGTTGTGGTAGACTATTCGATGCAGTGAGCGCAGTGCTGGGTATTTGTACACAGGTTACCTATGAAGGACAGGCAGCCATCGAATTAGAGAGCAGGGCCATAACCTGGCTGCATAACATGAGAGATATTTATGGATCAGTAGCTGTTGAAGAGCTGCTAGGACATTCCCCGCGTTATCCCATGAAGTGGGATGAGAATGAAGAAGGGTTGGCCTTAAAAATTGGAAGAACCTTTGCCAGCGTTATGCAAGATCTGCTTGAGGGAAAAGAAATTGGCTTTATTGCCACCCATTTTCATGATTCCATAGCCCATGGCATCATACAAACTGTGCTCAGGCTCCAAGCAAACCAAGGGCCCGTAGCTTTAACGGGTGGAGTCTTTCAAAATAAACTTTTGACGGAAAGAGTATTAGCACTTTGTAAAACCCATGATATCCCGGTTCTTCGTGCCAAGGAACTGCCACCGGGTGATGGGGGGCTTGCCTTTGGGCAAGTTATCATAGCAAATGAGAGGTGTTCATCATGTGTTTAGCTATTCCAGCTCGCATCGTTTCGATCGAGGACTTTTTGGCCAAGGTCGATATGATGGGAAATGAGCGTGTTGTGGGAACCCATTTGGTGCCTGATGCTCAGGTCGGTGATTATGTCTTAGTCCATGCTGGTTTTGCCATCGAAGTCGTGGACCAACGCTATGCAGAAGAAACGGTCGAATTATTGATAGAGGAAGCGAATGCCCGTGAAGAATTACAATAACCAGCAAGAAATTAAAGAAACTGCCGACCGCTACCTTCAAGAAATCCATGAACTGGCAACAACTCCCTATACGGTCATGGAGGTTTGTGGAACCCATACGGTAGCTATTGCCAAAAATGCTTTGCGTGATATCCTACCGACTCAGATTCGTTTGGTTTCTGGGCCGGGGTGTCCCGTCTGTGTAACGGATAGCAGTGATATTGACCGTTTCTTATATCTAGCTGCTCAACCCAATGTCATTACGGCAACCTTTGGTGACATGATTCGGGTTCCCGGATCGAAGAAAAGCTTGCAGATGCTGCGCGGTGAGGGTGCGGATATTAGAATTGTCTATTCCACTCTGGATGCCTTAGAGCTTGCTCGCAAAAATCCCACTAAAGAGGTTGTGTTTTTAGGGGTCGGCTTTGAAACCACGGTTCCGACAGTGGCCGTAAGCATTGAAAGCGCCAAAAACGAAGGGCTAAAGAATTATAGTGTCTTATCCATGCACAAGCTCGTTCCTCCAGTATTGCGGGCATTGGCCGAGGACCCGGAGACGGAAGTGGATGGGTTTTTGGATCCGGGGCATGTGTGCGCCATAATCGGTACTAAGCCCCTAGAATTCATGGCTAAAGATTATAATAAACCTGGCGTGGTTACCGGCTTTGAGGGTGTCGATGTCTTGGAAGGGCTAGTGATGCTACTGAGACAAAGAGCCCAAGGACGTTCGGAAATCGAGATTCAGTATCAGCGCATGGTCAAGCCTGAAGGCAATCCCGTGGCGCAGTCTTTCATCGATAAAGTTTTCGTACCTGTTGATGCGGCCTTCCGTGGTCTGGGCACTATCGGAAAAGGAGGGTTAGGCATCCGCAAGGGATATGAGGATTGGGATGCCGAGAAAAAGTTTGATCTTCCTGTATTTGAAACAGTTGAAATCCCCGGCTGCCGCTGTGGGCAAGTTCTCAAGGGACAGATTGCTCCGCCCCAATGTCCGTTATTTGCACGGAAGTGCATTCCTTTAGCACCCGTGGGACCCTGTATGGTCTCATCAGAGGGGTCCTGTGCAGCCTATTACCGTTATGCGCAAAGGAGTGAGATGTAAATGGAACGGATTATATTGGCTCATGGGAGCGGGGGAAGGTTGAGTCATCAGTTAGTGCAGGAGATTTTTCAAAAGCATCTCAGCAATGCCTACCTCAACCAGATGAATGACGCCACTTGGCTACCCGGCAGTGAAAATATAGCGATAACCACGGACTCCTTTGTGGTTTCTCCGCTTTTTTTTCGGGGAGGTAATATCGGTAAACTAGCAGTATGTGGCACAATCAACGACCTGGCGGTATCAGGAGCTCAACCTCGTTATCTAACTCTTGCCGTGATATTGGAAGAAGGGTTCTTGCTTTCGGATCTCGAAAGAATAGTGCAAAGCATCGCTACAACTTCCCAAATGGCGGGTGTACCCATTGTCTGCGGCGATACCAAGGTAGTCGAGCGGGGCAGCGCTGATAAAATATTTATTAACACGACCGGCATTGGTGCACTCCAAGAGCGCTCAGTCGGACCTCAGTACATAAGGCCGGGAGATTATGTCCTAATTAACGGTACCATTGGCGACCATGGGGTGGCTATCCTCGCAGACCGCGAGGGATTGGAATTTGAGACTCCAGTCACCAGTGATTGTGCGCCTTTAAATCATTTGATCGATGAATTTTATATGCCGGGGGTCCACTGCATGCGCGACCCGACTCGGGGCGGAGTAGGCACAACCCTAAACGAACTTGCCCGACAAGGTCAGGTAAGTATGATCCTTGAAGAAGAAAAGCTCCCCCTCCATCCGGGTGTTGCCGGAGCTTGTGGAATGCTAGGCTTGGAACCTCTATATCTCGCAAATGAAGGAAAGGTTTTGGCCATCGTTGCCCCCGATGCGGTGGAGGAGGTCTTAACTCGGATGAGGAATCATCCCCTTGGGCGAGACGCAGCCATTATCGGCAGGGTCGAGGCGGCTGATCCGGGACTTGTTCTGCTTAAGACTCCTTTAGGAGGGAAACGAATCGTGGGCATGCTTGAGGGAGAACACTTGCCACGGATTTGCTAAATATTTATTAAGGTTAAAGGCACATGATACGAGTGGCACCGGATGATACAATGCTCGATTTGAGTAGATAACACTGACATTGCCACTACGAGGATGGAGGCTAGAGATGAGAGTTGCAGTTATTGACGGACAAGGCGGGGGAATAGGCAAGCATATCGTCGACCAATTGCGCAAGCGGATGCCTGATTTAGAAATTTTAGCACTTGGTACCAATGCTTTAGCTACCGGGGCGATGCTCAAAGCCGGCGCTACGGAAGGAGCATCCGGTGAAGCTGCTATTTGTTATAATGCTAATCGCGTCGATATCATTGCCGGGTCCTTAGCCATTGCTACAGTTCACGGTCTATTAGGCGAGATTACCCCAAACATTGCAGGAGCAATATCCTCAAGCTCAGCGCTTAAACTGCTTATTCCCATCCAAAGAAACAATATGATTGTTACAGGTACGACCCGCATGCCTTTGCCTCACCATGTAGAGCAATTAGTGGATGAGGTAGAAAAAAGGCTTTAAAAAGAAAGCAGCCTATTCTGCATATGATCTGTTCGACTTTAAGCAGATTACATATCAGAACGGGCTGCTTTTTAGATTGGTTTAAATCCGTACAGATATTTACGGTTTGGTTTGTTCCGTTTGCTTTGCTTCATCTTTAGGGGTGGATTCATCGCTTAGTGCTGATTTATCACCCTCTGTCGGCTTCTGGTCGTTATTCTTATTGTCTTGGAGAGGAGTTGCCCCGCCAGCGGCCTCATTAGCTGTTCCTATACCTGGAGTTTCGCCTGCATTTGGATTAGCTGCACCACTGGCCGCGGTTCCAATGGCTAGGTTAGCTTGAAGTTGTGCTTGCCGAGCAAAATCGATTCCTTCGCTAAGGACACGAAGAGCTTCATTAGGGCTATGGAAGCCCATGCTGTTTTCAGCGGCTATGTAATCCCAGCGCCACTGTCCTTTGCGGTGTAGATCACGTGCTTTACTCATGGCATCGGCTTTCGCATTGGGATTCTTATCGGCGGCAACGATAGCATCCATGGCATCAGCTAGAGCGTTTTCAAGAACGGTCCGTGTCGCAAAGACTTTATCTTGAATGTTAATGACTTGGTTTTTTAAATATTCCTCACTTTGGCGATGACACGTCTGACAGGATTCAGCTATGGAGTTCAAAGGGCTTTGAAGATGATGGGAGGATATTTTTGAGGTGCCTTCCTTGACATAGGGCATATGGCAGTCAGCGCAAGCCACCCCGTTTGCGGCATGAACACCGGTAGAGCTTAGCTCATAATCGGGATGCTGAGCTTTTAACATGGGGGCTCCGGTTTCGGCATGGTTCCAATCTTTAAACTTGATCTCTTCATAATACTTTTCCGCATCATTAGCGGTGAGCCCATATTTCCAAGGGTAGGTTACTTTTTTATTTTCATCGGTAAAGTGGTATTCTACATGGCATTGGGCACAGACCATGGTGCGCATTTCTTGGCGGCTGAGCTGTGTAGGATCGATGCCTCGTTCCTTAAGAGCGTTGAGCAAAGTGACCCTAGTGATGCGTAGATTCATGGTTTCTGGATCATGACAATCGGCACAGGCAATGGGCATAGTGATTTGATCTTTGAGTTGTAGGAAGGGAGTTGACCAGAAATCATCTCCCATTTTCTCGATTAAGCCTGGGACTTGGGGGCTTTTGCAGTTCCAACAGGAGCTGATGGTTTTTTCATTGACACGCAGTGTCGTTGTTACATCCTCAAGGGCATAAACATGTCCACGCTCATCATTATAATCTTCGGAAAACCCATAACCGGCAAAGAGCCTCTTCTGGATGGGATATTTCTCAAGATGGGATTCCGGTAAAGAACCTCCGTATTTAGAGTTGCCGTTAGTCATTTCTTTTTGTTTGTTTTGACTGGCGTATTGATCCGGGTAGACTTTCCCCCAAGTCTCAGAATCAAGGGCACCTTCGGGGATTGTGGCGGTTGTGCGGGGAGAGGGCGTGATTTCCGAGGCACAGCCAAAAGCTAACACAGTGGATATTACCAAAAATAGAGATGCAAGTAAAAAGCTTTTCCAAGATTTACGCATTTATGAGCCTCCATTCGAGCGAAGTGGGGTAGAAATGGTTTGGATACCAAAGGATTGCGTGCCTTGTCCGTGAGGGGTACTTCGATGACAATCAAAGCATTGAGGCCCGCCACCAATCTGGATTTTATCCACCACTGATTGATGGCAGCGGAGGCAATTTTTTTGAATCACAGCTTGACTCCATTCTGTGGTATGTAAAACGACCGGTTGATCAAAAGCGTTTTTATAGACATCTTTCATGCCTGAATAGCCCTTGTACACTAGGGAATAAACGATATTATTCCCATGATAGAGATGACAATCGCCGCACCCGACAAGCTCTTCTCGGTGAGCACTATGGAGTTGAGTTGCATAGGCCTCATCCATAATGTGACAGGTCGTACCGCAATAATTCGTGGTAGACGTATATTCGTAAATGTAGGCAATGAAACCGATAAAGATTGCTAGAACCGGAATACTAATAGCTAGAAGTTTTTTATATTTACGTGGTATGGGTGCCAAAATCAAACCTCCTTTCAGCTTGCTGTCCACTGTATGGATGAATCAATTTTCAGATTGAATTAGTTCTTTTGTCGTTGCCTTTGTCTTAGTATGATTTGCACGGAAGCTTTTCATTCGCCGAACAGCTTTACAGGCTAAAAATCCCTATGGTACAATAAACGATGGACTAAACAAAGGAGGAGTCACTGTGTCTGGACATTCTAAGTGGGCGAATATTAAACATAAAAAGGCAAAAGCTGATGCGCAAAAGGGAAAGGCCTTCACCAAACTGGGTCGGGAACTCATTGTGGCGGCACGGTCAGGCGGAGGAGACCCTAATAATAACTTTCGTTTGAAAATTGCCATTGATAATGCTAAGGCAGCTAACATGCCCAATGACAATATTCAAAGAGCTATACAAAAGGGAGCCGGTGGCGGCGAGGGTGAAAACTATGAAGAGTTACGCTACGAAGGCTATGGCCCAGGTGGAGTAGCGATCATGGTGGATATCATGACCGATAACCGCAATCGGACTGCCGGTGAAGTGCGTCATATCTTTTCCAAGCATGGGGGAAACCTTGGGGAAACTGGCTGTGTCAATTGGATGTTCGATGAAAAGGGTCAGTTGACGATTCCTAAGGAAGATTTACAGTTTGATGAAGATGAACTCATGCTGGTCGCTTTGGAAGCCGGAGCAGAAGACCTACAACAAGACGATGAGAGCTTTATCATTTATACAGCTCCTGATGACTTGGAGAACCTTCGCCAAGCTTTGCTTGACCAAGGGATTATCATTGAAGAAGCAAAAACAAATCAGGTTCCACAGAACACCATTGAAATTGCCGATGTGGAGCAAGCTAAAAAACTTGTTCGCATGATGGAGCTTCTGGAAGATCATGATGATTCTCAGGGTGTCTATGCAAACTTTGAATTAGCTGATTCAATTAACGAAGAGGACTTGGATTGACAACATGCTAAACGTATCGAGTTCCGCGCCATTCAGAGCGTGGAACTCTTTTTCGTTGACAAGGAATCTATCGCCGCCCTGTCGAATCTTTAAAGAATAGAAAGGAAGGCGTTTATGCTAATACTCGGAATTGACCCAGGAACTGCAATTATGGGGTATGGATTGATTGAAAAGAAGGGTAGCCGTTTGCTTTCTGTTGATTATGGCTGTTGGCGTACCCCGGCGCATACACCCATGCCGGAGCGGTTGCTTATGCTTTATAATGATATATCAGACTGTATCAAGAGTCGGCAGCCCCACTTTGTAGCTGTCGAGGAACTCTTTTTTAATCGTAACACCACGACAGCCATCTCCGTCGGACAGGCTAGGGGAGTTATTTTACTCGCAGCTGCCCAAGCTGGGATTCCGGTGGCTGAATACACACCCTTACAGGTTAAGCAATCCGTAACCGGTTACGGAAGGGCGGATAAACAACAGATCCAACAGATGGTGAAAGCCTTGCTTGGGCTAGCAGATATACCGAAACCTGATGATACGGCAGATGCTTTAGCTATCGCTATCTGTCATGCCCATAGTGTGAATTTGCTCAATAGAATGGGGGGATCCCTTTGATTGGAATGCTAAGGGGTAAGGTTTGGGAGATTCAAACCGATAAATTGATTCTGGATGTTCAGGGAGTAGGGTATCTGATCGCTACCCCTTATGGATTGTTGACCAAGCTACATCCCGATCAAGAAGTCACTATCTACACCCATGTTATTTTACGTGAGGATGAACTGGCTCTTTATGGCTTTTCTTCAGTCGCCGAAAAAGAAGTTTTTTTAATGCTGCTGACAGTATCAGGTGTTGGACCCAAGGCAGCTCTATCCATCTTGTCAACCTTAGGTACTGGGCAGACAGAAAGTGCTATCGCCAGTGAGAACATTACGATCCTGACTAAAGTTCCCGGTATTGGCAAAAAGACAGCACAACGATTGATTCTCGAGCTGAAAGAGAAATTTAAGGACAGAGTGATTCCAAGCGATGGGGCTGAGTCTTCACCGGCTATGCCCTTGCTAGCTAGCGGTTCGGAAGCAATGGAAACGTTGCTTGCCCTCGGATTTAGTCAGGAGGAAGCGAAGAAGGCTCTTCAATCCCTTCCTGTTACCGATCAGGGGATGAGCACCGAGGAGCAGGTGCGCTTGGCTCTTCGCTCCCTTGCGGCAATCAAGCCAGTATAATCACAGAGGAGAAAAATGACTATGGAAGAACGGATGATAGCACCCCAGCAACTTCCGGGTGATCAGGAAGGTGAAGTCCTCCGACCCCACCGGTTGGCGGATTATATAGGGCAGACGAAAGTAAAAGAAAATCTACATATTTTTATTCAGGCGGCTTTAGCCAGAGGCGAGGCACTGGATCATGTGCTTCTCTATGGCCCTCCCGGTTTGGGGAAAACTACTTTGGCTAATATCATCGCCACGGAGATGGAGGTTAATATCCGAACCACCTCGGGACCGGCAATCGAGCGCCCCGGGGACTTGGCGGCTATTTTGACCTCTTTGGAACCGCGAGATGTTCTCTTTATTGACGAGATTCATCGACTCAGCCGGACCACTGAAGAAATACTCTATTCCGCCATGGAGGATGGGTGCTTGGATATTATGATTGGCAAAGGCCCCAGTGCCCGTTCCATTCGTTTATCTCTACCACCCTTTACCCTGGTTGGGGCAACCACCCGGGCCGGACAGTTGGCCTCACCCTTAAGAGATCGCTTTGGGGTCATCAGCCGCCTGGAGTTCTACGAAGTTGAAGATTTAATCAAGATTATTTCTCGGGCGGCAGGAATATTGAATCTAAACATAACCCTCGAAGGAGCGACGGAAATAGCCAGGAGATCCCGTGGGACACCGCGAATTGCCAACCGTCTCTTAAAGCGGGTGCGTGATTATGCTCAAGTTTGGGAAGATGGGCTTGTCAGTGAAGAATTGGCAAGTAAATCACTGGATCGTCTTGAAGTTGATCCTGCTGGATTGGATCGAATTGACCAGAAGTGCCTTCTTACCATTATTCAGGTGTTTTCCGGCGGACCTGTCGGTTTAGAGACCCTTTCCGCGACCATCGGTGAAGAATCGGAAACCATCGAGGATGTGGTGGAACCCTACCTGCTTCAACAGGGCTTTTTGCAGAGAACACCTCGTGGCAGAGTGGCAACAGTGCGCGCATACCAGCATCTCAATATTCCTTTAACATCTGAGTCAAAGGATAGCTTGCTAGGGGACAGTTTGTTTGAAGATGAGGAATAGATAAAACCGCAAAAGGGCAATCTGTGGAAAAGAGATGTGAGGTGGTTGATTTGCTACCTTTCTCCAACAGATACTCTCTTGGTGGAGCGTTTTTAGCTTTAGTTTTCATAGCTACCCTCATGATTCAGGTTCCACCCTGTCAGGCTCAAGAGATAGAAGTTCAGCTGGTTTGGAAATTTAAGGACGCTGGGTGGGTCAAGATTCAAATCGAGCAGGGAAATTATCTGCTCAAAGAAGTAAATACGGATGCCAGCACCTCAACAGCTTTTCCGGCAGGAGCTTCCCTTGAACTCACATGGGGGGGATGGTCTCCAGCCTTAAAAAAGAACTATGATCCGTTTATGATTTGGAACGGAAAAGAAATTGAGCTCCTCCAACAAGGAGAATATGGAAGTTTTTTGGTCCAAACTCCAGACGGTCAGCGGGTAAGTTATCGGGGTAGTTTAAGTCTCCGGTGGGAAGACGGCTACTGTAAATTGACTAACCACGTCGACCAAGAGGAGTATCTCAAAGGGGTAGTACCGATTGAGATGAGCAATTCTTGGGCAGGGGACGGAATAGAGGCTCTCAAAGCTCAAGCTGTTGCCGCCAGAACTTATATGGTGAGAAAAACCCGAAATACAACTCGCATTACCGATTCACCTGATTATGATCAGGCGTATTTGGGAAGGAATGTAGAGGGTAGTGCCAGTAATGCTGTGGAGAGCACACGGGGTGAAATCCTAGTGGACTCCATCACCTATCAACCTATTGATGCTCTTTACTCTTCTCATAATGGGGGTTATATGGAACTTGCTGAAAATGTTTGGTCCAATCCAGATCCTCATTTTGTTTCGCAGCCGGATCCTTTCTCGGCAGGTATCGGCGGCCCTGCCGATCGCTGGCGGTTTATCGTTGGAGCGGATGTTTTAGGAAAAGCTTTCGAATTAGGACCGATTGCGAAGATTGACCTTGACAAACTCCCCTCAGGTAGGATAAAAAAGGTAAGTATGCAGGACATCTATGGTAAGCTTGTCAGTGTTAGTGGCAGGGTTTTAGTCCAAAAGTTTTATCCTTATGGACAACCGATCACCTCGCAAGCTTTTCTCGGGAACCTGTTTAGTGCCCAACGCATTCCTAACCATGAAGCGGTATTCTCTCTAGGGCAAAGGGTAAAGGGGATGCCCATCCCGCTAAATACCAGCCAAGATTATCAAAAGCTCATGGCAACGACTTCCGGTCCCCGCCTAAGTCGCATCTTAAGCTCTTCCCAAGGAATTCGAGACGTTCCCGCGACTTATGATGTCTTTATCTTTCAGGGCCGAGGTTGGGGTCACGGGGTTGGCATGTCCCAATGGGGTGCTTATCATATGGCCCAGCGCGGCTTCACCTATCGCGAGATTCTTGACTTTTATTACCAACAGACCGATTTGATAAAGTCCTATCTTTAGGATAGGGATATTAGGCTACCGATCTTTTACATAAAAGGAGAATCATTTTGAAAGTAGAAGATTTTGATTTTGATCTTCCCGAAGAGCTCATTGCCCAACACCCGTTGGAGCCTCGAGATGCTTCAAGGCTTATGACGGTAAGCCGTACTAGCGGAAGAATCGAGCATCATGTGTTTCATGAGCTACCTGATTTGCTCCAAGCGGGAGATGTCCTTGTCGTCAACAATACAAAGGTCATCCCTGCCCGATTGATTGGTGAAAAAGAGGATACCCAGGCCAAAATAGAATGTCTACTGCTTACCCGTCGTGAGAAGGATGTTTGGGAGACCCTTATTAAGCCGGGCAAACGCTTGAAAATAGGACAGACCGTTGTTTTTGGCAATGGACTCCTGAAGGGGAAACTCTTAGAAATTTTGCCTGATGGTAACCGGGTCGTGCAGTTCTGCTATGAAGGAGTTTTTGAAGCGGTTCTCGATGAATTAGGGAGTATGCCCTTGCCTCCTTATATTACAGAACAGCTAGAAGATAAAGACCGCTACCAAACGGTGTATGCCAAGGAAAGTGGCTCAGCCGCTGCGCCTACAGCGGGCCTCCATTTCACTCCGAAGCTGATGGAGCATTTGCGGGCCCAAGGGGTGGAAATCGTAGAAATCCTACTGCATGTAGGACTAGGAACCTTCCGACCGGTTAAGGTTGACGTTATTGAAGAGCATGAAATGCATTCAGAATACTACCGAGTATCGCAAGAGGCCGCTGAACGGATCAATCAAGCTAAGGCTCAAGGGCGTCGAGTAATCGCTGTCGGAACGACCGCCTCGCGAACTCTAGAATCAGCTGCCGAAGAAAATGGCCAGATTGTCGCCCAAGAAGGATGGACGGATATTTTTATTTACCCAGGCTACAGATTCAAAGTAGTTGATGGTTTGATTACCAACTTTCATTTTCCTAAATCTACTTTAATTATGTTGGTTAGTGCTTTAGCAGGCAAAGAACAGATTCTTGAAGCATACCATCTGGCGATCCAAGAACACTATCGCTTTTATAGCTTTGGAGATGCCATGCTTATTTTGTAATAAAGGAAGTGACGATTCATGGCGGTTCGAATAGAAATACTCAAAGAAGATAGCAAAACCCGAGCTCGACTCGGCAAACTCCATACTCCTCACGGGATAATTGAAACCCCTGTGTTCATGCCCGTTGGCACCCAAGCAACAGTGAAAACTATGACCCCAGAGGAATTAAAGGAGCTGGGAGCTGGCATAATATTAAGTAATACCTATCACCTTTTCTTGCGTCCGGGTCATGAGTTGATTCGAGACGCTGGAGGACTGCATAAATTTATGCACTGGGATGGAGCGATTCTTACTGATAGCGGTGGCTTTCAGGTGTTCAGTTTAGGTGATTTGCGGAAAATCAGCGAAGAGGGAGTGGAATTTCGATCTCATCTGGATGGCTCTAAGAAGTTTTTAAGTCCTGAAATTGCTACCCAAGTGCAGATGGCCTTAGGATCAGATATTGTGATGGCCTTTGACGAATGTACTCCTTATCCCGCAACCCGTGAATATGCCAAAGCTTCTTTAGAGCGAACGACCCGCTGGCTGAAGCGCTGTAAAGAGACCCTGACCTCGACTGATCGACAAGCTCTGTTTGGCATTGTCCAAGGGAGTATGTATGAGGATTTGCGCAAGCAAAGCGCGGCGGAAATCACCGAGTTAGATTTGCCCGGCTACGCCATAGGGGGCCTAAGCGTCGGTGAACCGAAAGAGCTCATGTACGAAGTGCTGGATTATACCGTGCCTTTACTCCCCAGGGATCGACCACGCTACCTCATGGGAGTCGGCTCGCCGGACGCCTTGATTGAAGGGGTGATGAGAGGAATCGACATGTTTGACTGTGTTCTACCCACACGTATCGCCCGTAACGGCACTGCCCTCACTCGCTATGGAAAGGTAGTGGTGAGAAATGCTGAATCAGCTCATGATTTTTCACCACTTGATCCAACCTGTGATTGTTATACCTGTAAGAACTATTCTCGAGCTTATCTGAGACATCTCATCAAAGCCGACGAAATTTTAGGTTTGCGCTTGATGACCATTCACAACCTGCGTTTCTTGACCAATCTCATGGCGGAGATTCGGGAAGCGATTAAGGAAGATCGTCTAGCTGAGTATCGCCAGAAAATTTTCACTGATTACGGATATTTTAATTAATCCCGGCAATGAGCAGGATTTCTTCGGTGCCATAGGGAATAATTACTAAAGTAAATTAGACAAAACTAAAGGGGGCTAATCAATCTATGGATTCAGGTACAACGACTCTTCTTCTTTATATGGCTGTTTTCTTTGCAATTATGTATTTCTTTATGATCAGACCACAACAAAAGCAGCAAAAGCAAAGACAAGCTATGCTGGCTAGCCTTAAAGTCAACGATAAGATTATTACTGCCGGTGGGATACATGGTAAAATCAAAAAAATTAAAGAAGACTCAGTTATGATTCTTATCGCCGATAAAGTAGAAGTCGAATTAAACAAATCTGGCGTCGTCACAGTAGTCAATCGCGAAATTGTTGTTGAAAAAGGTAAGTTGTTTGGCAAAAAGGATAATGAGAAGAAAGACGAAGTGGAAAATAAAGAAGAAAGCGAAGCCCAAGAGAACTCCGCTGAGTAAGAGAGTATTCGAAGAATGCCACAGCCAATCTCGGGTACAATAGGTAAGATAGGATAAGCAAGTGGACGAATCTACTTGCTTATTTCATTGGGAATAGCCAACACTTCTGTGGTGATAATAACCACGAACAGGAGGGGCATAGTGTGACTTACGAAGAGCATATTCGCAAAGAATTATTGCGGTGGCAAAAGAAAATGCTTAAAGCCCCTGGGTTGTTGGAAAAGGGATCGAAAGCAATACAGGGAAAAGTCAATAATCTTTATCCTCAAAAATTTCTTGATGCCCTGACTGTGACCATCAAAGGACTGATTAAAGGCGTTCTTTTTGGACTTGAATTTATTCCTAAAGGGAAACCTCTAAAAAACATGGATTTGAGTGTCAGAGATCAACGTGCTTTAGAACTACTTAAGACCTATAAGCGGATAGCTGCAGCTGAAGGTGCCGGGACAGGGGCTGGCGGATTTGTGCTGGGAATTGCCGATTTCCCGGCCCTGATTGCGATTAAATTAAAATTTCTGTTCGAGCTTGCTCATATCTATGGCTATTCTACCGAAGACTATAAAGAACGCTTATATATTCTCTTTGTTTTTCAACTGGCATTTTCTAGCCAACAAAAGCGCCCCTATGTCTACCATAAACTAGTTCGTTGGGAAGATACGGTGCAGGATTACCCCCAAAGCAAAGCAATGGAAAAATTCGACTGGGAACAATTCCAGATTGAGTATCGGGATGCGATCGATTTAAGAAAGATGCTCCAAATGCTACCGGGAATCGGTGCTGTGGTAGGGTTGATCGCTAATTACGGATTGCTGGAGGACTTAGGACAAGTAGGCATGAATTGCTACCGCATGAGAATCCTTCAAGAAAAAGGGTTAAATTAACCACTAATTGACACCATTATGGAACGAGGACTATAATATAGTTTGGCATGGGCAAGTCCCAGGACAATTTTAAGGGAGGAAAAATAATGAAAAGGGGAAGCATCCTGAAGTTAACAGCAGCTATGTTGCTGATTATCATCGCAGTCGTATTCTCAGTCAAACCCCTTACAGATTCGGAAAAAGGGATTTCGTTGGGACTTGACTTACGCGGGGGAGTTCATCTCGTCTTACAAGCTGTAGCAGGTCCGGACGGGGCAGAAATTACTACTGAAGATATGGACAAAGCTAAAAGCATTATTGAAAGACGTGTCAATGAAATGGGCCTTTCCGAGCCTGTCGTGCAGGCTGATTTAGCTAAGAAACGTATCATTGTTGACTTGGCCGGAGTCCAGGATCCAGATAAAGCTGTGGAAACCTTGAAAACCACAGCTAAGCTAACTTTCAAAGACCCTCAGGGTAATGTTGTGATTGAAGGAGCCGATTTGAAGGATGCCCGCGCGGGGCAGGGTCAATCGGGTAATGTTGTTCACCTTACTTTTACTCCGGAAGGGACCAAGAAGTTTGCCGAAGCGACCTCAAGAAGTCTCGGTCAACAGATTGGAATCTACTTGGATGATCAACTTTTGCAAAATCCCAGAGTCGAAAGTGCCATAACAAATGGACAAGCTGAGATTACTGGATATAGCTCTCTGGAAGAAGCAGCGGAATATGCAGTATTGCTTCGTTCCGGCGCACTGCCAGTGAGTTTAACGATTGAAGAGAAACGCACCGTGGGAGCTACTCTTGGGGTAGATTCCCTTAATAAAAGTATTGATGCCGGTATTGCTGCTTTAGGCTTTATTATTTTATTTATGTTGGTCTTATATCGCTTACCGGGGTTGGTTGCTAATATTTCTCTCGTTGTCTTTACTCTGATTGTGCTCTGGGCATTAAAAGGATTTGGAGCAGTACTTACTTTACCGGGAATCGCGGGGATGATTCTATCTATAGGAATGACAGTGGACTTAAACATTATCATTTATGAAAGAATCAAAGAAGAGATTCAATTAGGAAAATCCTTGCGTGCAGCAGTGGAGGCAGGCTTTAGTCGTGCTTTCCTGACAGTCTTTGACTCGAACATCACCACCTTATTTGCAGCTGCTACCCTATTTTTCTTAGGAACAAGCTCTATCAAGGGCTTTGCCATTACTTTGGCGATTGGTATTTTTGCCAGCTTATTTACGGCAATCACCTTTACCCGCATGATTTTGCGTTGGATTGTAGGTGTAAATCCCCGTATGAGTACTGCTTGGTTTGGGGTCAAGCCTGAGAATAAGGATTCTGAGACGAAAGCTAAGGCATCTACTCCAGCAGCTCATGCGGCAACCTATGACGAAGTCAAGAATTCCATACCTTTCTACTTTAATGTAGTTAAGCGGCGTAATATATGGTTTGCCATCTCGCTCATCTTGATTTCGGTCAGTATCGGTTCCTTGTTTGTTAGAAACCTGAATCTGGGCGTGGACTTCACGGGTGGTACCATGATGGATGTGAAATTCAATCAACAGGTTACCCAAGAGGATGTTACTGCGGCTATGGACTCAGTAGGTCTGGAAGGAAGCGTCCAACTTTCTGATAATGATACAACTGCTCTGATTCGTACCTCGGCCTTAGAAGGGAACCAGCGTAACGAACTACTTTCGGCGCTGCAAACGAATGTGGGCGATTATGACAAAGAAACCCTAAAGGAAGACCTTGTCGGACCGGCTATTGGTGAAGAGTTAACCAATAACGCCTTTTTATCCTTGGCCATCGCCGCGGTCCTCATGTTGATTTATATTGCTTTCCGTTTCCAATTTGCGTATGCAGTATCAGGAATTTTGGCCTTGCTGCACGACGTTATCATCACCGTGGGGGTATTCTCTCTTTTCCAATGGGAAGTAGATTCCACCTTTGTGGCGGCCATCTTGACCATCTTCGGTTATTCCATCAACGATACCGTGGTTATTTTTGACCGGATCAGAGAAAATGAACCGCGTCTGAAACGAAACGATAGCTACGAGGATATGGTGGATAAATCCATCTGGCAGATGATGGGACGTTCCATTAAGACGGCTTTAACTGTGATTATTTCGCTCCTCGCTTTACTGATTTTCGGCGGAGAGTCGACTCAAGGCTTCGCTTTAGCTATGCTCATCGGTTGTTTAGCAGGTGCCTATTCCTCAATCTTTAATGCCAGCCAAATCTTGGTTGAAATTAAGAAGAGAATAACATCCAAACGCGGTGGCAATCCGTCTCGCGCCAAAGCCTAAGCTATGGATGGAATCAATAATTATTTAAACTGAGGTATTTCATAACCTAATGTAATCCATGACCTAACGTATAATAATGTAACTCTAGAAATTCCGGGCTCGACCCGGAATTTCTTTTAATGATTTTTTATAAGAATATAATTTTTCAATATTTATTTAATATTATAGGTGCATTTTTTGCGGTCCTGTACTATAATACATTCTAAACAGATATAAAGGAGGAGTGGGCGTATGAGGATGTCAGGAGCTCGAGCAGTGATTGAATGCTTGAAGCAAGAAGATGTGGATATCGTATTTGGATATCCGGGAGGGGCGGTCTTGACGCTATATGATGCGCTTTATGAGACCCAATTTCCTCACATCCTTACTCGACATGAGCAAGGTGCAGTGCATGCTGCCGATGGATATGCACGATCCACTGGAAAAGTAGGAGTATGTATTGCTACTTCAGGACCGGGAGCAACGAATTTGATTACGGGTATTGCTACAGCTTATATGGATTCGATTCCGATGGTGGCAATCACGGGTCAGGTGGCAGTGTCTTATATTGGCCGCGATTCATTTCAGGAAGCAGATGTCACCGGGATTACCACCCCGATCACAAAGCACAACTACCTGGTTAAAGACGTTCATGATTTGGCGAGAGTATTTAAAGAGGCTTTTCATATTGCCCGGACAGGTCGACCTGGACCGGTGCTCATTGATATTGCCAAAGATGTTTTTGCCAAAGAAATAGATTTTCACTACCCAGATACGGTTAATTTAAGAGGATACAAACCGCTCTTTGAGGGAGACTCTCGGGTGATTGCTCAAGTGGCAGAGGAGCTAGCTAAGGCGCAAAGACCGCTGGTTTTTGTGGGCGGAGGGGTAAATCTCGCCGATATTTCACCGGCCTTAAGTGAATTTGTGGAGTATACGAATATTCCTGTCATTACGAGTCTGATGGGGTTAGGGTGTATTCCGGATCGACATCCCCAGAATTTCGGCATGGTCGGCATGCACGGGACGTATGCTGCTAATATGGCTACCACCCATGCGGATTTGTTGATCGGTCTGGGAGTACGCTTTGATGATCGGGTCACAGGTTTGGTCGCTGATTTTGCCTCCAAAGCCAAGGTGATTCATTTTGATATCGACCCGGCGGAAATCAATAAAAATATTATTGCCAATATACGGGTTGTAGGAGATTTGAAGTGGTCTATCCCTGCTATGCTAACGAAGGTTAAAGAACGCACAGCCGATGCTTGGAAAGCCTTAAACCCTGAGTGGAAAGCACAACTTAATGAATGGCGGGAAATGAATCCACTCACCTATACGCCACGTGAAGGGGTCGTATTGCCTCAACAACTGATTGAAAGCGTCAGCCAACATGCCGACAGTGATGCAGTGGTGGTGACTGATGTTGGCCAGCATCAGATGTGGGCAAGCCAATTCTATGAGTTTAGACAACCCCGCACCCTGCTCACATCAGGTGGTCTGGGGACCATGGGGTATGGACTACCTGCGGCCTTAGGTGCTCAGGTGGGTTGCCCCGGACGCCAAATTTTGCTGTTTACCGGTGATGGTGGTTTTATGATGAACTGTCAAGAATTATCGGCCTTAGCGGATTTAGAGTTACCGGTCAAGGTGTTTATTCTCAATAATCAGGTTCTGGGCATGGTCGCTCAGTGGCAACGGATGTTCTACAATGGCCATTATTCTCATTCCACCCTTAAAGGTCATACAGATTTTGTGAAACTCGCCGAAGCCATGGGTGTGACGGGACTGCGGGTTACCCAACCCCAAGAGGTTGAGGGGGCAATTCAAAAGGCTTTGGCGATCAAAGGACCTGTAGTCGTGGATGTTCGAATTCCTGAGGACGAAAATGTTTTGCCAATGGTTCCGGCAGGAGGACGACTTGACCAAATGATTATGGGAGGGTGAGAGATTATGAGACACACTTTGGCCGTATTGGTTGAGAATCGCCCCGGGGTATTAACCCATATCTCGGGATTGATCAGCCGGAGGGCGTTTAATATCGAAAGCATAGCTGCGGGTTATACGGAAGAACCGGATACGACACGCATTACTGTGGTGGTTCAAGCAGATGAGCTCGAGTTGGAGCAGGTGGTTAACCAACTCTCCAAGCTCGTCGATGTTATTAAGATTACGAATCTAACAGAAACGGATTCCATTCAGAGAGAATTAGCCATGATCAAGGTTAAAGCCAGCAGCGAGACCCGCTCGGATGTCGTGGATATCGTGGATATCTTCCGGGCCAAGATCGTCGATGTGAATAGGGAAACCATGGTCATCGAATTAACAGGGGAAGAAACCAAGATTGATGCTCTCTGTGAAGTTCTTAAGGATTATGGGATTATCGAGATTGTGCGAACCGGAAAGGTTGCTTTATCTCGTGGACCTATCCCAGCAAAAAATGTATAAATCCAAAAGCGGTGCACCCCGAAGCTATGGTTCGAGGGTGCGCCGCTTTTGCTATAGGCTATTATCTATGTAGTTGTCGTGTTGAGCATGTTGCCTTTGCAGGGGGAATTAACCACCACGGAGAATATAAAGGCATATAAGGTTGTCTTAATTTTACGCAAGATATATCCTCTGAGGGAGCTGAAGATATGAGTACAAGAATAAGGGTTAGAAAAGGTGTATTTTGTTTAGTCTTAGCCTTTTCTTTTCTGGCGGCACTAATTACTTCAGGATGTTCTTTGGGTCAAAGTAATCCACCCCACTCTTCGCAAGAATCTGTTGTGAATGAGGTTTTAAAACCGGAACAAAATAATACTTCAAACCAAGTTGAGGCCGAAAATCACAACGCTAACCTAGGTAGTAGCGAAGATAGCCTGAGCACTAGTGGAGATAGTCCAAGCTCTCGTGAAGCTAAACCGAGTTCCGAGATAATTACCCCAGAGATTCCCCTACAGGACCCAGATCCACAAGGAGTTCTGGAAGAACCTACAGCAGCAGTCATTGCTGAAGCCATTCCGGTTCTTTATTACCACTCTATAGCCTACGAGGCGGGTAATGAGTTGCGCATTCCTCCGCAAGAATTTGAAACGCATATGCAGCTGCTTTATGACAATGGCTATGAGAGCGTCAGCTTAGATGAGCTTTATCATTATTTCTACGAGGATGGTGTTTTACCGGAAAAACCCATTGTTATCACATTTGATGATGGTTATGAAGATAATTATACTCACGCCTTTCCTATCGCAGATAAGTTCGGTTATCATGGCACGATCTTTATGGTAACCGACTGGATCGATGGCGCAGGATATCTAAAGCGGGAACAACTACTGGAAATGAGTCAAGCCGGTTGGCAGATAGGAAGCCATACCAAAAGCCATCCCTATTTGAATAGCATTTCTACTGAGCAGATCAAGGAAGAGCTCTCAAGTTCAAAAAAGATTCTCGAAGATCTCCTTGGCACGGCGGTCAACTTCTTTGCTTATCCATATGGAATCAATAATCCGACAATTATTGAACAGTCTAAAGAAGCCGGGTATACAATGGGGCTAACCATTGAACGGGGATGGGCGGTTGAAGAGGACCCTTTCCGCCTCCAGAGGATTTATTGCTATGCAAATATGGGCTTGGCTGAATTGAAAAGAAGAATTGAAAATCCTAACTATTAGTACGCACTTATCTCGTAGGCGGTATCCTGAGAGTTGATAAAAGCCTGTCCCAGAATAGACAACGTTGTCTAATCTGGGACAGGCTTATTTTTTCACTTCCTTGGATGTGAGCTTTAAAGTCAACAAATGCGAGAGCGGTGCTGACCTAGTTAAGATGAGTTTTATTAATTTATACTTCGTAATGACCTTAGCTTGGTGGTGAGGAAAAATGACCAATAATATCGGTGGACATCTCACAATTTTTTACAATGGTCATATCTTGTAACATAACCAGATATTACCAATCCGAAAGGAGGAAAATAAAATGGCATTTGGAGCAGGTGGATGCGGTCCTAACTATCTACAAGGCATCGCTGTAGTTGTAGTCATCATTCTCTTATTGATTGCAATGGGTATTGTATTCTAATTTAAATTATTGAAATAAAAGGAGGGTACTTTATGTACGGTTTAGGTTTTGGAGGAACACCCGGTTTTGGAGCAGGTGCAGGTTATGGACAATGCTGTGGTCAAGGTGTAGGTTGGGGTGTTGGCGTCGGAATTATCTCTATCGCTGTCTTGATTCTTATCGCCTTAGGAGTCATCTTCAACTAAACAAGAACACTTTAACGGATTACCAAAATATAGATAATTAGTATCCCTTAAGTTCAAGGGTGAAATTTAAGGAGGGTAATACTATGCATGGAACTAATTGGGGCGCCGGAATCGCTATCGTTGTTGTAATCATCTTATTGCTCATCGCCATGGGAATAGTATTCTAAACTGTGCTTGGTAGAAAATAAATAGTTCTGGGGGTGGCTTCATGTACGGTTATGGTGGCTATTGTCGTGTAGGAAGCAGTATTGGTGCAGGGATTATCGCAATTGCAATTTTGATTCTGCTAGCTTTAGGAGTAATCTTCAACTAAGCTTCTCCGACGGGCCTTCTCGATTGAGAGGGCCTTTTTATTTTCTTCGCGATGATCGGAGGGAAACTCCTTGATGAATGCCGTGAAAATTGCATGAATAATAAAAACCGTTGGAACGAGCCAACGGTTCAGATGGAAATACATATAATGAGGCTGCTTACAGAAGAGATAGAATCGAAGAAAGATTACCACCACCAACGACGACGATATCGTATCCCAAACCAAGGAAAACCAAATCCAAAGCCCCACCAGGGGAAACCCCAACCCCACATAGTACAATTCCTCCTTTGTATAAATAGTTTTTCTCATTCCCAATATATACTATGCAATAGGATGGTATTTGACAATTAATGGATTGTGGGTTTTAATTTGGTTTATTTGGACTGCTACAGGAAATACTAGATCATGATGTGTGTTGAAAGGGGGATGGGCTTTGGCTTTTGTAATTCTAGTCTTCTTGGAATGGCTGCTGTTGTTGGCGGCAACTATGATTTTCATAGGCGGAATTAGAGGAGCATTAGTAGCGACACTTATTATGAGTGGAATCCTTTGGTATACACATCCTACTGATTTTTGGTTGTGGGAAATCCTCTTTTTAGGTGGAGTCGGAATAAGTATAGGGATTCTACTCTATTTCGTCGAAAAGGCGGGGCAAAGCAATATTGTAGCTGGTTTAGCGGGGGGTATTGCTAGCCTTGTTGTTTTTGGAGCTTTTATCACGCCACTACTGGCTATCCTGGCCTGGGCGCTGGTTGTAGGTGTCGGCTTAATTCCTAAGATAAAATTTAAGGAAGTGGCTTGGGGATTCTCGCCCGTTCTCTGGCGTGCAGTGATGGGAATATTGTGTATCGTTGTTGGTAATATCCTTATCTAAAAATCGATCATGTCAAAAAAGGTCAATTTGTCCTCCATGGGTGCGTGCACAGAGCGGAACAGATAAGGTATAATGGTGCCTATGGAGGTAGAGTATGACGAAAAAGATATGGACAAGGCCACAACCCCTGCCAAGGACTAATGAGGGGAACCATACAATCTCCCAACGTTTAGGAATATCCGCTGTAGTTACAGATATATTGAAGCAACGTGGAATTGAGACAGAGGAGCAGATACTCGAATTTTTGAGACCTTCCTTGCTGAACCTCCACTCCCCCTTCGCTTTTCGCGAGATGGCTCAGGCCGTCGAACGTTTAGAGCGCGCGCGGAGCGGGGAGGAGAAGGTCCTCATCTATGGAGATTATGATGTGGACGGGGTAACCAGCACAACCTTGCTCTATAAGGTGTTAACGAATTGCGGCCTAAAAGCTGTTGCTTATATTCCCAGTCGCATGGATGAAGGCTATGGCTTACATAAGGAAGCTATATTAAAAGCTTCACAAGCCGACGTAAAGGTAATTATTACTGTGGATTGTGGCATTACCGCGGTGGAAGAGGTCGATTATGCCAAGACCTTAGGAATAGACATCATACTTACCGACCATCATGAACCCCCCGCTATTTTGCCAGGGGCTTATGCGACCCTCAATCCGAAAATCCCGGACTCTGGGTATCCCTTTCGCGATTTGGCGGGAGTAGGAGTGGCCTTTAAATTAGCACAGGCCTTGTTGGAGTCATTACAACTGGGTGAAACGGATGCATACGCAGTCCTTGAAGTTATGGATTTAGTAGCGTTAGGAACGATTGCGGACCTTGTCCCCTTAGTGGGAGAGAACAGGATTATTGTAGCCTATGGCTTACGCCAGATGGAACATACGATCCATCTGGGTTTACAGACTCTACTTGAAGAGTGCGGGTTGTGGAATAAACCACTGAAGGCTGGGCAAATAGCCTTTATGGTCGCCCCACGAATCAATGCCGCTGGGCGCATGGATAGTGCCCGTGCTGGACTGGAGCTGCTGCTTACTGGGCATGAAGAGCGAGCCCAAGAATTAGCAAGGTTCTTAAGTCGTGAAAACTCCCTGCGTCAAGACACGGAAAAGGAAATTGTCGCTGAGGCAATAGAGATTTTAGAAAAGTCCCCTGTCCCTCGGGTTATCGTGTTAGCGGCGGAGAACTGGCATCATGGAGTAATAGGTATCGTCGCTTCACGCTTAGTTGAACGCTATTATCGACCTGTTTTTATTATTTCCGAGGAGGAAGAGTTGGGCAAAGGCTCAGCCCGCGGAATCGGTGGCTATCACGTTCTGGATGAACTTAGAGATCAAGAACAACTTCTTGAGAAGTTTGGTGGACATAGTCAAGCCGCTGGTTTTTCACTAAAGAGGGAAAATATACCCTTGCTACGTGAGGCCCTGAATCGTTCGGCAGAGAAGTTGCCGGAAGAATTGTTTTATGAACGCCTTCGTGTGGATCAAAGCCTCCCCTTGGAAGCCATAGATGCCTCATTGCTACGTGAACTGGAACATCTTGCGCCCTTTGGCTTTGGCAACCCTAACCCGGTGCTCGCCGGCGAGGATTATACACTGTATCAGGCAGACACAGTGGGCAAAGACCAGGCTCATCTAAAATGCAGCTTTGGTCCCCATGGAGAATGGGAAGGTATTGCCTTCCGTAAAGGGGAGGAAATAGCGAAGATTATCAATTCCCCAACAGTGGACGTTGCTTTTGGCTTGGAATGGAATACGTTCCGGGGCGTACAGTGCATTCAATTGATGATAAAAGATATTTTGCCCAAGGCGACTTGGTATGAAAATGATCAACAGCAAAGGGCTCTTCAAGAAATTGCCGTAGGATCTGCCGAGAATCTTGGGGAAAAGGTACTTGCTCAGGACCTTGAAGTTTTGGATTGGCGAGAGAAAAATCGGGAAGAATGGATGCAAGCCCTTGAAGGATGGGAAAAACCAGTCAATATTTGGGATAGTACGGGGATAAGCCCTTATTGGCGAGAGAAGAGTCCAGAAGCCCGTTGGGTGATGGTTCTAGGGGTCCCCTCATCCTGGCAAGAGGTCTACGAGTGTATTTCTCAGCAAGGTGGACAGGAGATCCAGGGATGCATTTTTGCCCAAAGTAGCGTCGATGATGACCTGCTGCAAAAGCGTACGGATTATTTATCCAGAGAAAACCTTGTCCAAATCTACAGAGTGTTATATGATTTGGCTATTAAGAAAAATCCGTTTTCTTGGCAGATGCAAGATCTGCCCCTCTGGCAAGCTCGAGCGGCCTTGAAAGTATTTGAAGAGCTAGGTTTACTGCGCTGCTTACGTTATAAAGATCAAAAAGTGGATTTGGAATGGATACCTGCAACGCAAAAGCTGAATTTAGAGTCGTCATTGCGTTTTCGTACTGCTAAAAGATGCTGGGAGGATGCGAAGGCCTTTAGTGTAGACTATAGAACATTAGCTTGGCCTGAATTTAGGCAAAAGCTAGATAAGGGCCAACGCAACTGAGTCACAATACAGCTAAGGAAAAGGAAAGGTGTGAAAATAGTGGATTTTGACCAGTATATTCGCGTTATTGAGGATTTTCCCAAACCTGGTATTTCCTTTAAAGATATCACGACCCTTTTAAAGGATGGAGAAGCTTATCGGGCAGCTATTGATGCCATCGTTGAGCAAGTAAAAGGATATCAACCGGATCTCATTGTGGGACCGGAAGCACGCGGTTTTTTGTTGGGAGCTCCAGTAGCCTATGCCTTAGGAATTGGCTTTGTACCCGTGCGTAAGCCGGGAAAACTCCCCGGCCAAACGGTCAGCGAAACCTATGAACTCGAATATGGTTGTGATACCTTAGAAGTTCATGCAGATGCCCTAAGGGCAGGACAAAGGGTGGCTATTGTGGATGATTTACTAGCAACCGGCGGGACGACATCAGCTACTGCCCGCCTGATCGAAAAGACAGGAGCTCAAGTCGTCAGCATGGGTTTCTTAATCGAACTTGGTTTTCTGGAAGGCCGTAAAAAATTGCAAGGCTATGATATTTTTTCCTTGCTGAATTATTAAGAAGAAGGGGCACAAGAGAGGAGCAGTGTGATGTCGATAGGCGAGCTCATGGAAAAATTACATAAAGCATCTCCGGAAGGGATTAAGCTTATTGAGAAGGCTTATTCCTTTGCTGAAGAAGCACACCGTGGGCAGCTTCGCAATTCTGGAGAAGAATATATTCAGCATCCTCTGGAAGTGGCCAAGATTTTATTGGAACTAGAATTGGATGAGGCAACGATTGCAGCGGCTTTCCTCCATGATGTGGTGGAGGACACCAAGTATTCTGTAGAGGATATCGAAAAGGAGTTTGGCTCCCAAGTGGCCTTATTGGTGGATGGGGTCACAAAATTAGGACGAATCGAGTATAAGAGTAAGGAAGAGCTTCAAGTCGAGAACCTTCGTAAGATGTTCCTAGCCATGGCTAAGGATATACGGGTTATCTTGATCAAATTAGCGGATCGCCTGCACAATATGCGTACGTTAAAATACCATTCTGAGAAGAAACAGAAAGAGATTGCTCAAGAGACCATAGAAATCTTTGCCCCACTGGCTAATCGCCTAGGTATATTTAGAATCAAATGGGAGCTGGAGGATTTATCCTTCCGCTACCTGAAACCCCAAGAGTACTATGACTTATCCGAAGGAATCGCTTTAAAACGAGCCGAACGGGAGGTCCAGATCAATGAGGTTATTACTCAGCTGCGTAGCCGTTTGTCAGAGGTAGGGATTCGGGCGGATATATCTGGGCGTCCTAAACATTTTTATAGTATTTATCGCAAAATGATCAATCAACATAAAGAATTAAGTGAGATTTATGATTTAACAGCCGTTAGGGTTATCGTCGATTCTGTCAATGATTGTTATGGAGCTTTAGGAATTATTCATACGTTATGGAAACCTTTGCCGGGTCGGTTTAAGGATTATATTGCCATGCCTAAACCTAACATGTATCAATCGCTCCACACCACCTTGGTGGGGGCACATGGCGAACCCTTTGAAATCCAAATCAGAACTTGGGAAATGCATCGTACTGCTGAATATGGTATTGCTGCACACTGGAAATACAAAGAGGGCCCAGGCAGACCCACAGGCGGGAATTTTGAACAAAAGCTTTCCTGGTTACGGCAGCTTCTTGAGTGGCAGCATGATTCACGGGATGCCGGCGAATTTATGGAGTCCCTGAAGATTGACCTCTTTGCCGATACGGTGTTTGTATTTACCCCAAAAGGGGATGTGGTCGAGCTCCCGGCAGGATCCTGTCCGGTGGATTTTGCTTATCGGGTTCATACGGATGTTGGGCATCGCTGCGTAGGTGCTAAGATTAATAGCCGGATTGTTCCCTTGGAGACCAAGCTAACTAATGGCGATATTGTTGAGATTCTCACCTCAAAGCAGAGCAATGGACCGAGTAGGGATTGGCTGTCCTTTGTCAAGACCTCCCAAGCAAAAAACCGGATTCGGGGCTGGTTTAAGAAAGAAAAACGGGAAGAGAATGTGGTGCGTGGACGCGAAGGAATTGAACGCGAAGTACGCAAGCTTGGTCTTGACCCCACTCAGGCTCTCCGCCCGGAAGTACTTCTCAAGATTGCCAAATCCTATAATATCACGAATTTAGATGATCTCTACGCCGCTATGGGAGATGGCGCGATTACGATCAATAAGGTCCTCATGCGCTTGCGGGAGGATTTTACTAAGGAAGAACGGGAAAGGATACAATTGGAAGCCCTGCAACAGGGAGATGGCAAATCGGCCCGGGATTCCAGTAGCTATGGTAAAGCTAGTCAGGGAGTACGAGTTAAAGGGGTCGACAATATTTTGGTCCGTTTTTCCCGTTGTTGTAACCCTTTGCCCGGGGATGATATCGTGGGTTACATCACTCGGGGCAGAGGAGTCTCCATTCATCGACGAGAATGTGATAATATCAAACATCATTCTCCGGAGGAACAAGCCCGGATGGTCGAAGTGATTTGGGATACGGACGTCGAGTCTATCTATCCGGTAGATTTGGAGATCTTCGCCTTGGATAGACCGCGGTTAGTAACGGATGTGATGAATGCGGTTTTAGAGACACGAACCAGTATTTTAGCGATTAATGCCCGTGTCGGTAAAGATAAAATTACCCATATCCAACTGAGTATCGAGATTCGCAATCTGGGGCATTTGTATAATGTCATACAGAAGATTCGACGAATCAAAGATATTAGCTCTGTGGAGCGGGTGCATTTAGGGGGGCGCTAATTTGCGTAGTGTAGTTCAGCGAGTGACCCAGGCCTCCGTAACCGTTGATGGAGAGGTCGTCGGCAAAATTAGCGCCGGATTGCTGATTTTTTTCGGGGTGGGACAGAGCGACCAGGAGTCAGATCTGGAATGGCTGGTCGATAAGATCGTCGGTCTGAGGATCTTTGAGGATGAGGATGGGAAAATGAATCGCTCGATTTCGGATGTGGGCGGTGAAATCCTCATGGTTTCCCAATTTACACTCTATGGTGATTGCCGTAAGGGTAGACGCCCCAGCTTTTCAAGCGCAGCCCCTCCAGAGGTAGCGAAGGTCTTATTTGATCAGGCTGTGGATAAATTACGAGGGTATGGAATTCAGGTGGCCACGGGAATCTTTCAAGCAGAGATGAAGGTAGAGTTGGTCAATGATGGACCCGTAACAATGCTTTTAGATAGCGAGAAGAATTTTTAGGGGGGATCGATAGTGATTGAATGCCGTGCCGTAGGTCCAATGGGAGCGAACTGTTATTTAGTCAGCTGCCCGGAAACCAAAAAGGCTGCCATCATTGACCCAGGAGCAAATAGTGATGGACTTAAAAAGTGGATTGCCGACAAAGGGGTCCAGGTGGAATATATCTTGTTAACCCATGGCCATTTTGACCACATCGGAGCCGTAGATGACCTGCGTGAGCAATATCAAGCAAAGGCAGGCATTCATCACGAGGATGCTGTCATGCTCACCAGTGGAGCTCATAATTTGTCGCGTATGTTGGGCAAGTCCTTCGAATATAAGCCGGCAGATTTCTTTCTGGAAGAGGGCCAAGTGCTTCAAGTTGGAAAACTGAGCCTCACTGTCATTGCTACACCTGGCCATTCCCTTGGCGGGGTATGCTTTTTGACTGCCGAGGGTCTGTTAAGTGGAGATACCCTTTTCGATGGCTCAGTCGGTCGGGCTGACTTTCCTGGGGGATCCATGGAAGAGTTAATTAACTCTATAGAGGAGAAATTGCTCATTTTACCTGATGATACCATGGTGTATCCGGGCCATGGTCCGGAAACCACGATTGGGAGGGAAAAACGGGATAACCCGTTTTTACAATGAAGATCATCTTAAAAAGCAACACCTTATCCCGCTCCGAACTGGCAGCGGGTCTTTCCTTAAGCCGTGCTTTTTTTCCCCATGCGCAAGTGGAGCTTGAAGAGGAAAGTACAGACAAGGGTGAAGATGGGAAGCCAATAGAAAAAGATCCCAAGGATGTCGACCTCAACCAGAGTGATACTACTGCTGTAGCACATGACGAGATCGGGATAGTACATATAGATATTCATTATCCCGAAACCCCTTCGCGAATTGAAGGATATTTTAGCCTACAGGAGGCCCATCATGAAACAGCAGAGGACATAAAGGAAGCTGACGTTAAGGAAGCTGCCTTCGAGGTTGATGAGGATGAAGTGAAAGCTTTGTTAGCCCATCCCTATGTGGGAAAGGAAAGTCTGCGCAAGCTCTTGTTAAAAAGAGGGCTCCTAGCTCTTCTTCCTCAGGTGGCAGGCCATACTCCTCCTTGGGGGATTCTCACCGGTATTCGCCCCAGCAAGATTCTTCATCGTTTGCAAGATGCAGGATATACTGCTGAGGAAAGTAATAGATCATTAAGGGAAGTATATGGAGTTCGTGAGGATAAAGCTCAACTGCTCCAAAAAGTAGTCTCACTTCAACAACCCTACCTTAACTTTATGAGAACCCACCTCAACCATGTAGCAATTTATGTGGGGATACCCTTCTGCCCTACACGCTGTTCCTATTGCTCTTTTCCTGCCTACTCCTTGAAGCAAGGTCGGGAGACTCTTGAGCGTTATCTTCAAGGATTAGGGGAAGAGATCCGCACCACCGGAGCTTGGATGAGCGCTAGTGGCCTCGTGGCAGATTCCATCTACCTAGGAGGAGGTACTCCGACAATCCTTACTACCTCAGAGATTAGTGCGCTCATCGCTTTAGTGCGGAAGGCTGTCCCCACGGAAGGTGTAGTAGAACTGACAGTCGAAGCAGGTCGCCCGGATACCCTTTCCCAGGAGAAGCTTCTGGCTCTCCGGGAGTGCGGTGTCAATCGCCTGAGCATCAATCCTCAAACCATGCATGACCGGACCCTCCAGCGGATTGGTCGTGCCCATACTGTGGACGATATCCTTAAGGTCTATCAGCTTGCGCGCGAAATACCGGGCTGGGTTATCAATATGGACCTGATTATGGGGCTACCCGGCGAAGGGGTGAAAGATATCAAAGAAACCCTTGGGCAGATTAAGCTGTTGGGCCCCGATAATCTGACCGTTCACGCTTTATCCATTAAACGGGGTTCGAAGGAGCGCGAACAAGGCTCAACTCAAAATTTGGGCGGTGAGTTAGAGACTATCCAGCAAGTGGTGATGACCAGCGCGCGTTCCATGGGCATGCTACCCTATTATCTTTATCGCCAAAAGTATATCGCCGGGAATCTGGAGAATATCGGCTTTGCCAAGCCCGGGTTAGAATGTCGTTATAATATCGGCATTATGGAAGAACAGCAAACGGTCATCGGTCTAGGAGCGGGTGCTTCCAGTAAGATAATCAATCCCAAAGATTTTTCCTTGATCAATATCCATCATCCCTCCGATTGGCAGGCTTATTTGCATCGATGGCAAGAGATGCAAGGGCGAAGAGAAGAGGCATGGAATCAAGTTCGAAATTAGTTTATTTAACATGAAGGTATGTGCACAGCTTATTCGATATGCAAGGCTTAGGGGGTATAGTTATGTCCTCCTAAGCCTTTGTCTTTTAAATAACATTTTAGGTGCAAAAAACTGCGTTTCGTTTACAAATATTCAGTTGTCGGTTACAAAGGCTGAATCTCGGTTGAGAAAATGGCTTTTTGCCATTCAATTAAGGTTTGGTTTTCAAAGCAGGCATTTCAGATACAAAAACTGCGTTTCGTTTACAAATATTCAGTTGTCGGTTACAAAGACTGCATCTCAGTTTACAAAATGGCTTCTCACCTTTCAATTAAGGATTTAAGGAGACGCCATAGAAAATGATCGAGCTATATTTAACGATAAACGTTAATTTCATATTGACAAACGAATATCGTATCCGCATACTTTAAATAGGGAGGGGATACTATGCGAAAAGATGATCTATTAAGAATCAAAGCCAGAGCCGGGTTAATTCATATGTTTGTCACGATAGCATTTCTCATTGGAGCGGTAGTGCTTATAGCAGGTTTGCTGGGATTGTTGTTTTTAATTTTTGCTTCACCGGAGCGATTCGCCGCAGTGAAAGGTACTATCGACTGGTCGCTAACGTTTGCCGTCAATGAAAGTTCGAATTTCTATATGTCTGTGCCGTTTAAGATTATTCAACCTTTAGATAGCAGTATGTTTAGTGCTAAGTATGCATTAATAGCTTATTTATTCTCATTTCTATTGAGTTTTGGCCTCATCTTATATGGGATTAGGCAAGTGGAAAATATAGCAACATCGATCATGAGCAATGATGAAACGCCTTTTGACATGAATAACGCTAAGAGCTTAAAGCGACTGGCGTATTCGATAATAATCTATACACTTGCATCAGATATGTTAGCCACCCTTCTCTGTGCATTAGTGACAAAGATATTTGCTTTTAATGTAAGCTTTGATTTTTTACCTGGAGTAATCATCGGATTGATAGTTCTCTTAATCGCGGATATATTCCGATATGGTGTCTTTCTACAAAATGAATTCGACACAACTTTATAAGGATGTGTTTCACTTGGCAATCATAATCAGATTAGATCGAGTTTTAGTAGAGAGAAAAATGAAACTCAATGAATTAGCAGAAAGTATCGGTATTTCTAACGTAAATCTTTCGAACCTAAAGACGGGAAAAGTGAAAGCTATTCGCTTTTCTACACTTGAAGCAATATGTAGAACCCTTGATTGTCAACCTGGTGATATATTGGAGTTCGTAAATATAGATAATGAAGAATAAACTAGGAGACCGCTAGATATACAAGCTTTAACTATATGGTTATATATGGCATAATAAGTGTAAGCTCTCATAATAAAGAACTTTACAACCCCTGCCCAAAACTGATTTTCGGGTAGTGGTTGTTTTTCATATGTATTGTGCGAACTTTTTGCGAGGTTAAATACTCTTATCTATAGCAGAGAGAGGTGACAGAGTGGAACAAGAGGTTTTAGACAAAGTTATACTAGCCCAGAACGGCGATAAAGAAGCTTTGGTCCAGCTGATTATGAGCCAAAAGCAAGATTATTACCGCTTGGCTTATGTTTATATGAAGAACCAAGAAGATGCTCTAGATGCCATGGAAGATATGATTCTTAAGGTGTTTGAAAATATTAAGATCCTCAAAGAAGCTGAGGCCTTCTTTAGCTGGAGTAAAACAATTTTAATTAATTGCTGTAAGCAGAACTTGCGGAAAAGAAATAAACTCATTTTAATCCAAGAGCTACCGGAAGAATCCTATGAGGAACCAATGAGTGTGCATGAAGAGCAAATAGTCTTTGAAGCTCATCTGGATAAGTTGAAGCCACACTATCAGGAGGTTCTAAGGCTGCGATTCCTTCTCGATCTGGATTATCAATCGATCGCTAACCTGTTGGAAATTCCTCTGGGTACTGTGAAATCACGAATACACAATGGACTACAAACGCTTAAGCAAAGGATGGAGGTGGAGCAGGGATGAAGGATATAGAGGAAATGTTCGAAGCTAGCAAGGCCCAGATGGACCGCATTCAAGTGCCCGATGAACTGGAAATAAGGCTGCGCAGTGCCCTGGAAAAAGCGGAGCAAAAGCCCCTGCCTTTTTATCAACGTTATACTAGGCAACTCAGGATTGCTGTGGCCCTAGTCTTTGTCCTGCTCGTTAGCTTTAATTATGATGCTATTGCTTCCTATGGAAAACAGCTCTTTGGTTATGATCAAGTGATGGATGGAACTCTAAGGGAGCTGAATAATTTGGGTAAAGGTCAGCTAATCGGTAAAAGTCATACGTTTGCCAATGGGGTGTCCTTAACAGTCGATTATGTGATGCTGGATGAAAACCAACTCCTTCTTTTCTACACAGTAAAGGATCCTGCCGGGAAGGTAAATGATGCACTATCACCTTTTATATCTCTAAAGGGATTTTGGGGAGAGAGCCAGCTTCAAAGCTCCCAAGGCTTATTCAACGACGAAGAATCTGAGGTAAAAAACATTGCCAGCTTTGAACCCCCGCCTCCCATGGCAAAAAAACTGACTTTTAATTTTGCCCTAGGTGACCATGGTATAAGTACTCCTGCTGAAATCACTTTTATTCTGGATAGAAATAGAGCCATGGGACACACCCTAAAGAAAGAGCTGAATCAAGTGATTAAAGTGGATGAAACGAATATTACGGTTGAGTCCATCCTAGCTTCGCCTACCCAGACGGTCATTAGAGGATCGGCTCAGGGCATCATCGCTTTAGTGCTAGATACGGTAAGTGGGGAGCGCTTTAGACCGCATGATTTATCCTTCAGGTTAATAGCCAATGGTATCGAAGTAGAGAAACAGGGTGGTGGAATGAGCACTGATCTGCAAGGGATCACCTTCCACAGCAATTTTAATGCGCTACCTGCCCCTTTGAATGACTTAAAGCTTGAACTGGTAAGCTTTGGTGCAGATCATGACGTGAATCAAAAATTTCGGCTTCAAACTAGCCAAGAGAATCAAACCCTAGATATTTCAGGGCAGAATGTAGAGATTAACGAAATCGTAGTAAAGGAACGGGAGACTCTAATCACCCTAACCAGTGAAGAAAGCGTAGTTTTAACCAAGGTCTATCTCATAGCTGATGGGAAGCAGATTGTGCTAGAAGAAACCATAGATGATCAATATGATAAAGGCCCCGATGGAATCATCAAGCATCAGAGAACTTTGCGCTTCCAGGGAGTGGGGGAGGAACTTGAATTGGATATTAAATCAATGACCTATATGAAGGACTATAATGAAGTAATCAATATTCCGCTCGATTAAAATAAAAAGAATGTAGAGTAGCTCGTTTTGAGATATACTATGGAATAAGAATCTTATCGGATGTCTCTTTCAGGGGAAGCATCAGATATGCCGGAAAGGAAGTTTTAATCGTGAGCGATTGGTTAATTCCTTATATTACATTTAATGGCGATTGTGAGGAAGCCGTGAAGTTCTATCAGTCTGCCTTGGGTGGCGAGACCCAAATACTTCGCTATGGAGATGCACCGCCCAACCCGAATTTCCCTGTCAGTGAGGAGATGAAAAATCGAGTCCTTCATGCTGAGCTAAGAAAGGATGGCCATATTATCCGTTGTGCTGATAATTTTCCCGGCGCACCTTTCACCCAAGGAAATGCAATCTCTTTTGCCGTAGAGTTTTCTTCAGAAGAAGAGATCCGCAAGGCCTTCGCTGACTTATCCCAAGGGGGAACGGTAGAAATGGATCTACAGAAAACTTTTTTCAGCCCTCTCTATGCGAAATTCACAGATAAGTTTGGTGTCCATTGGCAGCTTCATTGCAAGAAATAAAGGCAAAAGATCATCCCGAATTGGAGGGATGATCTTTTCTTTCTAAATTATGGTATAATTACACCATTAACCTGCAGGAGGTATAGTGTGAGCGCTCCGGAACAAATCTACGAAAAAAGAAAACAAGCCTATGAAAGATTAAGTGTTAAACATACGCGAACAGCGAATCAGTTAAGCAATTACCGGTTATTCTCATCCCTAGTGGGCTTTACTTTTGCTGTTTTTCTCTATCTAACGGTAAGCAGCGCCTTGGGTATATTAATGGGGGTTCTTACCCTTGGTTTTTTCCTATATCTTGCATCCCAACATCGTCAGGTTCGTGCCCAATTACGATTTGCAGAGATTCTCGCTGATATTAATCAAAAGGGTCTGAAACGCCTCACAGGTGAGTGGGTGAATTTTAACGATACAGGAGCAGATTTCAAGGATGACAAGCATCCCTATGCTTCTGATCTTGATCTCTTTGGTCAGGCTTCCATTTTCCAATGGATTAATTCAGCCCGTTCTCCTTTGGGCAGAAAGGCCTTGAGCGGTACTCTTAAAAACTCTCAGCGTAGTCATGGGGAAATTGCTAAGCGGCAAGCAGCAATCACTGAATTAGGCGAAGCTATAGGATGGCGTCAACGGTTTGAAGCGGAAGGAGCGGTTGTATCCGATCAATTCCAAGCTACCGAAGCCTTTATTCAGTGGGCAGAGGAAAGAGAAGAGGGTTATCTGCAGCCTAATCTCAAGCTAGGAGTGACCGTGCTACCGACGATCACCTGCGTCTTGACTGCTTTTTACCTTTATGGAGGATGGATCCCTTGGCAAGTCGTGGCCTTGCTAATTGGTACCCAAATCCTCCTGCTCCAACTGTATGGTAAAGAGCGTTCAAAAGTTCTATCGATGGTCTATAAGCACGAAGCAAGCCTGAAGACCTACTCCGAAATGTTGAGTCAGGTGGAAAAGAAGAAATTTCATTCTGAAGAGCTAAATAGACTGCAGAGTCTTTTACGCGATAAAGAAGGGTATTCTGCACACCTCCAAATTCAGAAGTTATCTAAGCTTGTCGAGCGCATCTCTAATCGCGATAATGCTATGTTTATAGCTATCAATATTCTTACCCTCTGGGACTATCATTGTATGATTGCTCTTGAAGAATGGAAAAGCAAGTCGGGCAAATTGCTGAAGACCTGGTTAGAGGTTATCGCTGAGATGGAAGCATTAGCAAGCCTCGCTAATATTTCCTTCGAAAATCCTCATTGGGTCATGCCCGAAATTGTGGAAAGCAGTGATACGGAAAAGACCGGGAACCATGACTGGCAGGGGTTGTCTTCCCGCAAGCTAGGCCATCCTTTGCTTACCGTTAAACGGGTAGCTAATGACTTTACCCTTCAGGAACCCGCAGGTATTGTGTTGATTACTGGATCCAATATGTCGGGAAAAAGCACCTTCTTGCGCACTGTTGGCACGAACTTACTTCTAGCCTATACAGGTGCTCCTGTCTGTGCAGAGTACTTCCGTTGCTCAATTTTCCAACTCTGGACGTGTATGCGGGTTAGCGATAATCTAGAGCAAAGTATATCCTCTTTCTATGCCGAAATTCTTAGAATCAAGGAGATTGTGGAGGCTGCGAAAAAGGAAAAATCCGTATTCTTTCTGCTGGATGAGATTTTTAAAGGGACCAACTCCCACGATCGCCATCAGGGGGCCATTGCTCTGATTCAACAACTGCAAAACGATGGGGCTATGGGACTTGTATCCACTCACGATTTGGAACTGGGTGACCTCGAGAAGCAAAGTAACAGTAGAATCAAAAATTACCACTTCCGCGAGCATTATCAGGACAATGAGATATTCTTTGACTATAAGCTTCGGGAGGGAATATCTACCACTCGCAATGCCCTCTACTTAATTCGATTAGCGGGCATAGAAGTTAAGGAAAATTAACTTTTGACGAAGAAAGGGTTTTTTTCTTTTATTAAGAATATTAATAAAGAAAAAGTAATAAAAAGTTTATAATAAAGGTAAAGGATGCAGACGTGGTCTGTACGAATTGGAGGAACACGAATGGATGTGTTTGTAGCCCGCCAGCCAATTCTTAATCCGCAGGGGAAAATTTTTGCCTATGAGCTTTTATTTAGAGAAGGCATGGACAATTATTTCAAAAATGCCAACGAAGATTTAGCTACGAGTTCGGTTATCTCCAGTAGCTTTTTTCTTATGGATATCAACAGGCTTACGATGGGTAAGCCAGCCTTTATTAATTTTACCGCCAATTTGCTTAAAGAAGGAATGGCGACCTTACTTCCTAAGAACCAAGTTGTTATTGAAATTCTTGAAACTGTAGACCCTGATCCGGAAATTGTAGCAGCCTGTAAGCATCTAAAAGCCCAGGGGTACAAATTAGCTCTGGATGATTTTATTTTTCGACCGGACTATCGTTCTTTAATCGAGCTTGCAAATATTATTAAAGTGGATTTTCAGGCAACTGAACGAATGGAGCTTCAGGCCTTAATTCGACGTCTTCGTGAATTAAATATCCAGTTTCTAGCTGAGAAAGTCGAGACACTTGAAGAATATGAAGTAGCAAGAACTATCGGCTATGGCTTATTTCAAGGCTATTTTTTCAGCAAACCAAGTATTGTCCAGAGCAAAGATATTTCTTCAAGCAAGATGAACTATCTTAGATTATTGCAGAGAGTCAACTCTCTTTATCTTGAGGTAGAAGAACTCGAAAGAATTATCAAAGGAGACGTCTCTCTTGCGTATAAATTATTAAAGTTCATCAACTCCTCAGCCTTTGGCTTCCAATCCAAGATTTCCTCGATTAAGCAAGCCTTGGTTTTATTAGGGCCTAAAGAAGTTAAAAAGTGGGCATCCGTCATCGTGATGGGTGATATCACAGCCGGAAAACCTGATGCACTAGCCATTCAATCCTATGTGAGAGCAAGTTTCTTAGAAAAGCTAGCACCGAAGGTCGGTCTTATAGGTCAGGGTTCAAATGCTTTCTTATTGGGGCTCTTTTCCTTAATCGACGCATGTCTCGACCGTCCCCTTCCAGAAATTCTTAAGGATCTGCCTATGGAAGAATCAGTTAAGGATGCCCTTTTAGGACGACCCAGTAGATTTCGTAATTTACTGGATTTGATCATAGCTTATGAGCAAGGAAACTGGCCTGTAGTGAATCGATTCATTAGTGAGTTTAAGATTGATGAAGAATTCGTTCCTCAGTATTACTTAAAAGCTTTACAGGAAGCCAATGAAATATATCAATAGGCATATATATAAATGAGTGACCTAAAGAAAAAGATCGGATGTGCTCCGATCTTACTTTTTTTTAGTTGCTTTATCGATATAGCGATCTGATTTGTTGGGGCTTTGAGTTTTATCATCGGCATTAGGCGCATGAGTACGAGATTTGTCTGTTTGTTTGTCTGACATGATGAGTAACCTCCCTTCTTAGTCTTTTTTAGTTTTCCCTGAATCAGGCTAAACATGTAAGACTTTTGATAGGGGGCACTTTTTGTTGCCTGTCAGACTTTTACGCCGCTCCGACCGCGCATCCCCGATTATCGATTCAAGATTCTTCACTATGCAGTGTCATCCTTGGCGAAAGAGTGATTGAAGGATATTTTTGGGGGGCAAACTGTAATTGGCATTAAAACTGTATTTGGCACATTGACAAATTAGTTTTCACTCGTTAAGATATTGTAATATAACACTTTTACATATTTTGAGCTTTTTTGATTCAAAGTATAATAAGAACTCGATTTTCTGAATTAATTCTTGGGAAGAGACTGTGCATTATTCTCTCTGCAGGGAAGGCTAGCCTGGACTGAAACTAGCCTGGGAGACGCTTAGGAGGACACCCCAAGAACAGAAATGACGGCGTTTGGTCTCGTTATAGACCGCAAAGTGGGCGGATTCTTTGAGTCCGTCAATAAGGGTGGCACCACGGGAGCTCTCGTCCCTTGCTTATTGGCAAGGGAGGGGGCTTTTTTATTTGTATCATCCTGAGGGAAGAATGACTGACTGAAGGATCTATTAATGGATAGAAGGATCTGTTAAGATATTAGTTTATTTTAGGAAGGAGTATGCATTATGGCCATTCAGCGTCCGAAAGGGACTCAAGATTTACTGCCCGGAGTTGTGGAACAATGGCAAGGACTTGAAGAGCAAATACGCAAGATCTGTAAGGAATATGGATACCAAGAAATCCGTACTCCGATGTTTGAAGCTACAGAGCTGTTTCAGCGGGGAGTTGGGGAAACTACAGATATAGTCAATAAAGAAATGTACACCTTCCTCGATAAAGGAGACCGTTCGATCACCCTACGTCCAGAGGGAACAGCCTCTGTCTGTCGGGCTTATGTGGAGAACAAACTCTATGGCGGGCCCCAACCTGTTAAGCTCTACTATATCGGCCCCATGTTTCGCTATGAACGGCCTCAATCGGGTCGATTCCGGCAGTTCCATCAGTTTGGCGTGGAAGTCTTGGGAGCAGACAAGCCCATGGTGGACGCGGAAGTCATCACTCTGGTGTGGGATCTCTACAGTAGACTGGGCTTGAAGGGCCTTGAGGTTCATGTGAACTCTGTCGGGTGCCCAACCTGTCGTCCTGAGCACAAGCAGAAGCTCCAAGAATTTCTTGAACCACACAAAGAAGAGCTTTGTAAAGATTGTCAGTCTCGCTTTGAAAAGAATCCTCTGAGGATCTTGGATTGCAAGAACCCGACCTGTCAGGAAATTACCCAGGGAGCTCCAACTACTTTGGATGTCCTGTGTGAGGACTGTGCAGGACACTTCGCGGAACTGAAAAGTTTGCTGACGGCAGCAGAGGTTGTCTATAAGGTGAATCCCCGCCTTGTCAGAGGTCTGGATTATTATCGTAAGACCGCGTTTGAAGTTCTGGTAGAAGATATTGGTGCTCAAAGCGCTATCTGCGGCGGTGGCCGCTATGACGGGCTGGTTCAAGAAGTTGGTGGACCTCAAACACCTGGGATAGGTTTCGCCATGGGGATGGAGCGAGTCCTCGCTGCCCTGAAGCTCTCAAAAGAGCATGAGGATGAGGATGCCAAAGAATTTTTAATGCTTGTGGCCCTGGGGGAAAAAGCTCAAAGTGAAGGCTTTGCCATCATCAGTCGCTTACGGAAAAAAGGACTGCCTGTAAGCATTGACCTTCTAGGCCGAAGTCTCAAGGCTCAGCTGAAGGCCGCGGACCGAGTTCAAGCCAAATATGCAGCTATTCTGGGGGAAGAGGAAATCAACAAAGGAATCATTATTTTACGCGATCTCAAACTAGGAGAACAGGAAGAGCTCTCCCTTAAGGACTTTGAAGAGCAAGTGTTGAAGCAATACAAGGAGGATGGAAACTAATGACCTTATTATCCGATCGAACAGAAGCAGGAAGCCTAAGACGAAGCCATGCAGGAGAGGTAATTCATCTTTTAGGCTGGGTACAACGCCGTCGGGACCATGGAGGTGTCATCTTTGTGGATCTCCGGGACCGTTCTGGCTTTGTCCAAGTTGTATTCAATCCCGATATGCCTGAATTCTCAGCGGCGGAACGTATCCGTTCAGAATATGTAGTATCCATCCGTGGCAAAGTCCGCTTACGTCCCGAGGGTTCAGCCAACCCCAATCTAGAGACAGGGGAAATCGAAGTTGTCGCAGAATCACTGGAGATATTAAATGGAGCGAAAACTCCTCCTTTCTATATTCAGGATGATGTGGATGTAGATGAGATGGTGCGTCTTAAGTATCGCTACTTAGACCTGCGCCGTCCAGAAATGCAAAAGGTTTTCAAAATTCGCCATCGAGTGACCCAAATCATGCGGAACTTCTTCGATAGCCAAGGCTTCTATGAGATTGAAACGCCTGTGCTGATAAAATCTTCCCCAGAAGGAGCTAGAGATTATCTGGTGCCCAGTCGGGTTCACCCTGGGGAATTCTACGCCTTGCCCCAATCTCCCCAGATTTTCAAGCAGCTTCTGATGGTTTCGGGTATGGAGAAGTACTTCCAGATCGCTCGTTGCTTCCGCGATGAAGATTTACGGGCGGATCGCCAACCGGAATTCACTCAGCTGGACGTGGAGATGTCCTTTGTCGAAGTAGAAGACATCTTGCCCATGATGGAAGAACTTATGGTTCGCATTTTTAAAGAGACCACAGGCCGAGAAGTTCCTCGTCCTTTCCCACGGATGACTTACAAGGATGCCATGGAACTGTATGGCTCCGACAAACCCGATATCCGTTTTGGTATGGAAATGGTGGACGTAGCCGAGTGCGTTAAGGACTCCAACTTTAAGGTCTTTACAGACACACTCACCAAGGGTGGGCGCGTAAAAGGTATCTGCGCTAAAGGCTGTGCGAGTATGCCACGCCGGGAACTGGATGGTTTGGTCCAATACGTGAGCATTTATGGAGCTAAGGGACTGGCCTATATCGTCTTAGGCGAAGAGGGTATCAAATCCCCCATCGCTAAATTCTTTACTGAAGAACAGCTTAAGGACTTAATCGCTAAGCTAAAAGGAGAGACAGGGGATATTCTCTTCTTTGTAGCCGATCAAGAGAATGTGGTTGCCGATGCCTTGGGTCACCTAAGATTGGAATTAGGTAAACGTTTGGGGCTCATCGCTGAAGACGCTTTGAATTTCCTCTGGGTTACTGAATTCCCCCTTCTCGAGTGGGATGAAGAGGAAAAGCGCTTTGTGGCTATCCATCACCCCTTTACTGCGCCCATGACAGAGGATATAGCTCTCTTAAAGACTGAGCCCGGTAAAGCGAGAGCCAAGGCCTATGATATGGTCTTGAACGGCATCGAACTGGGTGGAGGAAGTATCCGGATTCATCAAAGAGATGTCCAAGAGCAGATGTTTGAGCTCTTAGGACTGTCTCCTGAAGAAGCCAAAGCTAAATTCGGTTACTTGCTAGACGCCTTCGAATATGGAACGCCACCCCATGGCGGAATTGCCTTTGGCTTAGACCGCTTGACCATGCTCTTGACCGGCAAGGATAATATCCGCGATGTCATCGCTTTCCCTAAGACCCAAAGTGCATCTGACCTCATGATCCAGGCGCCATCTTCAGTGGATGCCAAGCAATTGAAAGAATTGCACATAAAGACGGATATTCTGCCGAGTAAAGCAAAATAATAAGGCATCAGATTTAGTGATGAACTCCATCTGAATTATTAATTGAAAAAACTTTGACATGGGTAATGATTCTTATTATAATAGAATCGTTGGTACCCCCTATGGGTATTTAGGAGGGGAACGTGTAGTGCAGGTAAATTCGGATAATGCGCCCAAAGAAGACGTTATGCGACGATTGAAGAAAATTGAAGGACAAGTCAAAGGACTACAACGAATGGTGGATCAGGATAAATATTGTGTAGATATTTTAATCCAAATCGCAGCTGTGCGTGCGGCCATCAATAAAGTCGGTGTACTAATTGTCGAAAGTCATTCACGGGAGTGTCTGATAAGGGCCGTGGAAGAAAATCGCCAGGACGAATCAGTCGATGAACTTGTTTCCGTCTTAGCGAAATTTATGAAGTAACCATTAATTCTATACAATCCCTGTGTAATCAAACAAATTTCGAGGAGGGACATTTTATGGCAGGAGAAAATGTAAAAACCTTTACAGCAGAAAATTGGAGTTCGGATGTTTTGGGAGCTGATAAACCCGTCTTAGTTGACTTTTGGGCGGCTTGGTGTGGTCCCTGTCGCATGGTTGCCCCAGTCATTGAAGAATTAGCCAATGAATATCTGGGAAAAGTAATCATTGGCAAGGTAAATGTGGATGAGCAACCGGCAGTTGCAGGACAATATAAGGTCATGAGCATCCCAACCTTAGCGATTTTCAAAAACGGAGAGCTTGTTGAACAATCCGTCGGTTTCCGTGGAAAAGCTGACTTAGTAAAAATGCTAGAAAAACACGCATAATTAAAGCGCCATACGGCGCTAGATCGTGACACGGAGTCCCATTAAGTCAAGATCAAGGGAGAGTCGTTAACTGATATATAAGCAGTTTTACGACTCTCCTTTTTCGTTCTTATTTATGTTTTCCTTGATTACCTAAATCTTTGCCGATTCCTGAAGGTTTAAAGAAGGTCTCTCCTTGGATTCCTTCAGGTAAATAAGATTGTTCTACCCAATGACCAGGGTATGCGTGAGGGTAAAGATAGTCATTACCATGTCCCAGTTTTTTTGCACCAGGATAATGAGCATCGCGGAGATGTTCAGGGACCACCGCGGTAGGATGGGTGCGAACATAGTTTAATGCAGAATCGATCGCTGCGTAGGCACTATTGCTTTTCGGGGCAGTGGTTATAGCCAATACGGCTTGGGCGATGGGAATTCTAGCTTCAGGAAGGCCTAACCATTCCAAGGCATTTGCTGCTGCTTGAGCTTGCAGCATGACCATGGGATCTGCTAAACCCACGTCCTCAGAGGCTTGTACCAGAATGCGGCGGACGATAAAGCGGGGGTCCTCTCCTGATTCCAGAAGAACGGCTAACCAATAGAGTGCAGCATCCGGATCTGAACCACGCATGCTCTTAATAAAAGCAGAGATAATATCATAGTGATTATCTCCATCCTTATCAAAGCGCATGGCGCGTTGTTGGATGGATTCTTCTGCTACCTCCAAAGAAATATGACGCACTCCTTGTTCTGGGGGGGTGGTCAGTATGGCAAGCTCTAAAGCATTTAGGGCTCGTCGTAGATCCCCATTAGCATAATTAAGCCAATGCTCCCAGGCTTCCGGTGCAATATCGACGGTATAGTTTCCCAGTCCACGCTCTTTATCCGCTAAGGCTTGCTCTAAACCCGCGCGTATCTCCTCTTCAGTCAATGTTTGCAGACGAAATAAGGTCGAGCGACTTAAGAGTGCGGAGTTCAATTCGAAAAAAGGATTTTCCGTTGTGGCCCCGATAAAGGTAATCGTTCCGTTTTCCACGGCTGGGAGTAGAGCATCTTGTTGCCCCTTATTAAAACGGTGGACCTCATCACAAAATACCAGAGTCTTCTTGCCGTAAAGGTGAAGCTGCTCTGTGGCTGCTTGAATAATTTCGCGAATGTCCTTGACTCCAGAGGATACCGCATTGATGCGCACAAAGCTTGCAGCTGTGGTGTTGGCAATGACCTGGGCCAGCGAAGTTTTCCCTGTTCCGGGAGGTCCGTAGAGAATAAGAGAAGTGACTCGATCGGCTTCGATAGCTCGGCGCAAGAGTTTGCCTGGACCGATAATCTCGGATTGCCCGATATATTCATCAAGGGAACGAGGGCGCATTCGCTCAGCAAGAGGTGCCACTTGATGGGGGTTAAATGAAGCAGAAAATAGATCCATGAGGAAACAATTCCTTTCTGAAATCAAAATCTATAGCTATGCTTATTCAGCTTGCTTTTGAGGTTTGTCGACTAGCCCCATGAATTTTTTGGCTAGATGAACTAATCTTAGTATACTTAGATTTTTGGATGAAGCAAAGTAGATTTCCAAACCCAGAAGTACTTAGATGTAATCAATGACCATAAAGATGCGAAATCCTTCAGAGATTGGGAACAGAATTGTTTGATAATTTATCACTATGATCACAATGATAAAACGAAATAACCAGAGGTAAAAGCATAAATTTAAGAAAAAAATCTGATCAAAATGGTCGGGTTTATGTTGACAAATCCCGAGTGTTTTTGTAAGATATACATGAACAGAAAAAGAAACGATAGTTGAGCTTAGCGGACAATGAGAACCGCTGAAAAGGAGTTGGGGATTTGAAGCTTTCTACAAAAGGCCGCTATGGCCTCACGGCCATGGTCGATCTAGCTTTAAATTCAGGAGAAGGGCCGATTTCCCTAAAAAGTATAGCCGATCGACAGGGACTATCTGAACACTATCTCGAACAACTAATTTCAGGACTTAGAAAAGCTGGGTTGGTGAAAAGTATTCGAGGAGCTCAAGGTGGATATATCTTAGGTAAGAAAACAGAGAAAATTAGAATCGGCGATATCATTAGGGTTTTAGAGGGGCCTATTGCGGCGGTAGAGTGCGATTCTGGTGGGGATTCTGAGTGCTGTCTGAAGTCAGACTACTGTGTGACACGAACCATTCGCGAAAAGGTCCGTGACCCCATCGAGGATGTCTTGGATTCTATCACCTTAGCAGATCTAGTGAAGGACCCTGAGACGATGAACTCTATTGCCGATCCTGATTGAGATCCATTTTAACATACCTTTCATAAGAGTAGATCAACAAAACAAGTTTACTTAGGAGGAACAACAATGCGGAGAGTATATCTTGACCATAGCGCAACAACTCCGGTCGACCCTGAAGTTGCCAAGCTGATGATGACCTATTACACTGAACAATACGGAAACCCTTCCAGTGTGCATAGCTTTGGACGAGAAGCAAAGGCGGCCTTAGAAAACGCACGTGATTCTGTAGCCAAGCTTTTGGGTGCTGAACCAACTGAGATCACCTTCACTAGCGGTGGTACAGAAGCAGACAATCTTGCGATCCTCGGTGCAGCTGAGGCTCAAAGCAAAAAAGGCAAACACATCATTACTTCTGCTGTGGAACATCACGCAGTCTTAGAAGCCTGCGAATTCTTAGCAAAGAATGGGTATGAACTCACCATCGTTCCTGTAGACGAAGAAGGATTGATCTCGGTCGCGGAGGTGGAAAAAGCCATCCGACCCGATACAATATTGATTTCTATCATGCATGCCAATAATGAAGTGGGAACCATTCAACCTATTACCGAAATCGGTAAGCTCGCTCGGGAAAAAGGCATTATCTTCCATGTGGATGCTGTCCAATCCTTTGGTAAGATTCCGATTAATGTGAAGTCGATGAATGTAGACCTTATGACTGTATCTAGTCACAAGATCTATGGACCCAAAGGGGTAGGAGCTCTCTTTATTCGCAGAGGGGTAAGGGTTGTTCCCCGGATCTATGGAGGCGGACAGGAAAAGAAACGGCGTTCAGGTACGGAGAATACCCCAGGAATCATTGGGTTCGGAAAAGCCTGTGACCTGGCTGCCGAACGGATGGAAGCAGAAGGGATACGACAAGGTAAGCTTCGGGATAAGCTTCTGGAAGGTATCCTGGCAAAGATTGATCATGTTAAATTGAATGGACCCCGTGGAGAGAATCGCCTTCCCGGTAATTTGAATGTTAGCATTCAATTCGTAGAAGGAGAAGCACTTCTTCTCAGTTTAGATATGATGGGCATTGCCGTTTCCAGTGGCTCTGCCTGTACCTCAGGATCTCTGGATCCTTCCCATGTCTTGTTGGCTATGGGTTTAACTCACGAAATTGCTCATGGGTCCTTACGCTTCTCCTTTGGACATCAGAATACGGAAGAAGATGTAGATTATGTCCTCGAGCAGTTGCCAAAGATTGTCGATCGTTTACGGATGATGTCCCCCCTATATGACCAAGCCAAACATGGGCAATGTAGTCACGCGCAAGCGCAATAATGAGGAGTGAAGAGATATGTATTCAGAAAAAGTAATGGATCATTTTACAAATCCACGTAATGTAGGCGAAATAGAAAATGCTGACGGTGTCGGTGAAGTGGGCAATGCTAAATGTGGCGACATTATGCGTATTTATTTAGACGTTGAAGGCGATATTATTAAAGATGTAAAATTTAAGACCTTTGGCTGTGGGGCAGCGGTAGCTACCAGTAGTATGGTCACCGAAATGGTAAAAGGTAAAACTATTGAAGAGGCTCTCCAAATTACTAATGCAGCTGTTGCTGAAGCCCTTGATGGACTTCCCCCGGCGAAGATGCACTGTTCGAATTTAGCTGCTGATGCACTACATGAAGCCATTAAGGATTATCACGAAAAGCATCAAAAGGCATAAGGATGAAGATGAAATGACACTTACCGAAAAGAAGAAGGTAGTGGTCGGCATGAGCGGCGGTGTGGATAGTTCCATGGCCGCCGCTTTGCTTAAAGAAAAGGGTTATGACGTCATCGGCATAACCCTACAAACCATGCCCTCAGGAGGGCCAGATGATGTGGGGGGCTGCTGCTCCATTACAGCTATTGATGATGCCCGTCGGGTAGCCCATCAATTGGGCATACCTCATTATGTCTTGAACTTTCGTACTATTTTCGAGGAAAATGTCATCGATTACTTTACAAATTCTTACCTAAGTGGGGAGACGCCGAATCCTTGCACCATGTGCAATCGGGTTGTCCGCTGGGGAGAGTTTTTAAGGAAGGCCCGAAGCTTGGGAGCTGATTATTTGGCGACAGGGCATTATGCTAAAGTTCTTCAAGATCCCCAGAGCGGACGCTATCTTTTGAGCCGACCTGTGGACACCTGGAAGGACCAAACCTATATGCTCTATAACTTGACCCAGGATCAGCTGAAAGGAACCCTGTTCCCCCTTGCGGAGTATAAGAAAGAGCATATTCGTGAGATGGCTGCAGAGAGAGGACTGATTCGTGTTTCACGGAAGCCTGACAGTCAGGAAATATGCTTTATACCCGATGATGATTATATATCCTTCATTCGTGAACGTTCTCAAGATAGGATCAGACCCGGTAATTTTGTGGACAGTCAAGGGAATGTGCTGGGACTGCATCAAGGCTTAGTCAACTATACAGTCGGTCAGCGCAAGGGACTGGGTATAACCTTTGGCAAGCCAATGTTCGTTATTGGTTTTAATGTGGAGCGCAATGAAGTAGTTTTAGGTGAAGATGAAGAGGTTTATGCGACCTCACTTTTGGCTACGGATATGAACTGGATAGCTATTTCTGATCTTCAAGATTCACTGGATGTACAGGCTAAAATCCGTTACAAAGCCCCTCTAGCTCCTGCAAAAATCACGACCGTGCAGAATTCTGAGACAATACCCGGAGCAATTGGTTCGGTGGTCCGCGTAGAATTTGCAACCCCGCAACGTGCCATAACTCCCGGACAAGCAGTGGTCTTTTACCAAGGCGACCTTGTCATAGGCGGTGGCAAAATCATCACCGACCCCCGCGGCTGAATCATGGGGCCTGGGACCTTGATTCAGTGAAGAATGGGACCTGTCCCCGTGATTCATTTTCCTGAAATATTTGTGAATGAATATTAAACAAAACGGGCATAGTAGCAAAGAACCATGAAGTTTTGAAGGGAGGGGAAAAATGCGTAGAACACGAGAAATCGTTGGTTTACCTGTTTTATGTTCAAAAAGCGGAGACCAGATTGGCTGGGTAAAAGATGTGGTTTTCGATGAAAGCAACAGGAAAATTAGCGGAATTCTCTTGGAAAACGCTCATATTTTCCACTCTGGAAAAGGCATTCCGCGTGAAATTGTTGCTACTGTAGGGAAAGATGCCTTAACTATTAGGGACCATGTGGTTCAAAGGATTCATGGAGTTAAATGGTCACAAAAGGTTGGGAATCAAGTTTTTACCCAAGGCGGGGAAGCAAAGGGCACGATTGAGGATGTCTTTCTTGATGATTCAGCTGAAAATATTGTTGGTTTCGAAGTTTCAGATGGCCTTTTTTCCGATTTATTCGAAGGCCGTGGCACGATACTGCAAGCTAACGTCATGGTAGATGGGAAAGATGTTTTAATCGTTGAAGACCAGGTATCCCCCTGGGACCAAGGAAAAGAAGGGGGTTCACTATCATGAATTGTCCGGTTTGTAGTGGTCGTGCTATTGGAAAGGTAGGAGTAGGCCAGTTTTATTGTTGGGATTGCTGTGTTGAATTCACCAGCGCCATGGATAAAGTGGTCGTCTATGACTTAGCCGAAGACGGCTCCTTAGTTGCTTGGCAAGACCAAGCAATAGATGGGGCTGTAAATGAGGCTGCCATGGAGTAAAGAGTAAGGAGGGATATACCTTGAAGTCAGGACAAGTCATTGGAGGAATCGTGGCAGGTAGCATTCTGGGTATGAGCGTCGGTTACATGATGCGTCCGAAAAATAAAACGCTGTCTATGATGCGTAAGGGTATGAAAATGATGAAATTCTAAAGTCTCTCCAAAGTAAGTAAGCGACATCCTTAATCAGTAAGAGCGTAAGAAAGCAAAATGCTTTTCTTGCGCTCTTACTTTTGACAGTACCACTGATAAACGCACTACACTCTATCAAGGTATAAATTATTTCTGTATGGGGCATGACAAGGCTAGAGAGGTGTGGAGAAGACTATGAAGAAGGAAAAGTGGCGTTGGGTTTTTTTGGTGAGTATTATGGTTGCAAGCTGGCTATTCATCCTTTCCGTGCGTACGATTCTCAGCCCTTTTATCCTAGCCTTTATTTTGGCTTATCTATTAGAGCCTGTGGTAGGGTCTTTAGTAAAACGAGGGGCTGGACGTAAGTCAGCAATTGCTATTGTCTTCGTGGGAATTCTGGTTTCGATAGGTTTGCTGATCTTTTTTATCATCCCGATGCTTTACATCGAGCTTTCCAAGCTCACCCAGGTGCTTCCCGGTACCCTCCAGACCGTTGAACAGCTTATTCAGGATTTTCGTACTAATTTTCGGGCAACTGGATTACCGAATCAAGTCGTCAGTGTCTTGGATGAACATTTGGGGGAAGGTGAAACGTTTCTCGTCAATTGGCTTGAGGAATTTCTGGATAATCTGCCCCAGCTTTTGACCTCGATGAGCTTTCTCATCCTTTCCCCAGTGATCGCAATATATTTATTGGCCGACTGGAAGCGCCTTCAGGTAGGTTTTTTGCGGATTGTTCCCCAAAGCAAACGAGTCGCTTGGCAAAGAGTGATTCAAGATATAAGCCATGTGGTGCGTAGCTTTATCCGAGGCAATCTCACGGTGGCCATCATTGTCGGGATTCTTAGTGGGGTCGGAGTAAAGCTGATGGGTATGGACTATGCCCTGCTGATTGGAGTCATATGTGGTGTATTTGATTTAATTCCTTACTTTGGCCCCCTGATTGGCGCTGTTCCCGCGGTGCTGCTAGGCCTTATTGAATCTCCTTTTATGGCGATTAAAGTAGCTATTGTCATCCTCATCGTCCAGCAGCTAGAAGGCAGCATTATCTCGCCTAAGCTCATGGGGGATAGTGTGGGATTGCACCCCTTGTGGATTATCTTTGCTTTACTCGCCGGAGGGGAAATCGCCGGCTTTTGGGGAATGCTTTTTTCGGTTCCCATCGCCGCCATTATCCGCGTCCTGCTTCGTCATATTTATTTTTGGCTGGTTTCTCCGGAGATCAAAAGAGGAAGTTGACAAGCTCCTGATCATTCCGATATACTTAAGATTAATTTCAAAGTTTTAACAGATTAAAACTGATGACGGAACGAGTAATACCACATTCCTTTGCAGAGAGGCTTCGCCAGGTGAAAAGAAGCTAGGGAGTTTTGTATGAAGGCTATTCCCGAGGGCAAGCACGAACCTTGACGAGGCACGCGTTAAGTGCAATGACAGTAAACTGTCGCAAAGCGACCGATCCAGTTCAGATAGGAAGCCGTACCTATAATCAGTATGCCGTGAAAATGCGCGAAGCTGATCTCTGGCCTCTGACATCGGGCATCTGTATCGGTAAGCAGGGTGGTACCACGGTGATATTAGCCCGTCCCTGATTTTAGGGGCGGGTTTATCTATTTTGAGGGAGGAAATAACGTGTATACAGGTAATCAGCTAAGAGAAATGTTTTTGAAGTTTTTTGAATCCAAAGGTCACCGCATCTTGCCGAGTGCATCTTTGATTCCCAAGGATGACCCAACCTTGCTCCTTACAGTAGCGGGGATGGTTCCCTTCAAACCTTACTTTATGCGCAAAGTCGAACCTCCCTTTCCAAGGGCTACCACATCACAAAAATGTGTGCGCACTCCGGATTTAGAGGTTGTGGGAAAAACAGCCCGCCATCACACCTTCTTTGAAATGCTCGGTAATTTTTCCTTCGGTGATTATTTTAAGGCTGATGCAATTCCCTGGGCTTGGGAATTTGTAACGGAAGTCCTCAAGCTGCCGGTTGATCAGCTGTGGATTACCGTCCATCCGGAAGACGAAGAAGCCAAGGCTCTCTGGATTGAAAAAACCGGAGTATCTCCTGATCGTATCGCCTATGATCCGGAAAACTTATGGGCAGCCGGACCGGTTGGTCCTTGTGGCTATTGCTCAGAAATATATGTGGATTTAGGGGAATCCCGCGGCTGCGGTAAACCCGATTGTGCCCTAGGCTGTGATTGCGATCGCTTCCTAGAAATCTGGAATCTGGTATTTATGCAGTACAACCGGGACGAATCCGGCATGCTCACCCCCCTACCCAAGCAAAATATTGATACGGGAATGGGCCTGGAGCGGATTGCCTCCGTTATGCAAGGGGTTGCCTCTAACTTTGATACAGATTTATTCCTACCTATCATCAATAAGGTATCCGAGCTTTCGGGAGTAACCTATCATAGCAATGACAAGAGCGATATAGCCATGAAAGTGGTTGCTGATCATACCCGAGCTGTTTCCTTCATGCTCTCCGATGGTATTCGTCCGGGTAGTGAAGGGCGTGGCTATGTGTTGCGCCGAATCTTGCGCCGTGCCATTCGCTATGCGCGTCTGCTTGGCATCGATAAGCCTTTCTTAGAGCAAATCTTCGCGATTATCCAAAGAGATTACAGCCATCATTATCCGGAGCTCAAGGAAAATGAAAACTTCATTCTTAACCACCTGCGCTTAGAGGAGAAGAACTTCCAAGCGACCTTGGAGCAAGGCACGCAAATTCTTCAGGAAAAGGTTAAGTCTCTTCAGGAAGTAGGAGAAACGGTGCTTAATGGCGCGGATGCCTTCTCGCTATATGAAACCTATGGCTTCCCCGTGGAGCTGACTGAAGAAATGCTCATTGAGCAAGACATGACTGTAGATATGGAAGGCTTTAACCTTGCGGCTGAAGAGCATCGCCGCCTAGCTAAGGAGCAATCCCAACAGATGAAAGCCGTCCAAGAAAGTGCTGCTATTTCTGAAAAAGCAAAGGCTTTGGGTACAACACCTTTCCGTGGATACCAGGAGCTGACTATAAAAACCAAGATCGAAGCACTGTTTCAAAATGGGGAAGAGGTAAAGGATGCTGCTGAAGGAGACGAAGTTTTAATCTTCCTCAGTGAATCACCCTTCTATGCGGAAAGCGGCGGTCAGACTTCAGACAGTGGAGTGATTCGGACGCAACGTGCTGAGGCTAAGCTCACTGAAGTGAAAAAGGGTGTCACGGGAACCCTTTATCATCATTTTATCGTCACCCAAGGAGTGTTGAATCGGGGAGATGAAGTAGAAGCACTGGTCGACGAAAAAGCTCGCCAAGCGACTGCCCGTCATCACAGCGCCACACACTTGCTCCAGTCCGCTCTCCGGACTGTGTTAGGAGAACATGTCCAACAGGCTGGATCCTTTGTAACCCCTGAGCGCTTGCGTTTTGACTTTACCCACTTCTCTTCCTTGACACCCGTGGAATTGACCAGAGTAGAGGATTTACTCAATGAAGCGATCCTAGCCAATTTGCCTGTTGCTGCCGTGGAAATGAGCTTGGATGCCGCCAAAGCTGATGGGGCTACGGCGCTCTTTGGCGAAAAATATGGCGATACCGTGCGGGTGGTTTCCATGGGGGATTTCTCTAAAGAGCTCTGTGGAGGAACTCATATCCACGCGACAGGAGATATCGGCTTAGTCAAGATCGTCTCGGAAGGCGGTATCGGTGCCGGCTTAAGACGGATTGAGGCAGTGGCCGGAGTGGAAGCGCTCAATACCATGCGCACGATGAATGATCAACTTTTGGAGATTGCTCAACTTCTCAAAGCCCAGCCTGCCGATCTAAGTAAGCGTGTCCAAGGTATGCTAGCTCAAGTGAAGGATTTGGAAAAGGAAGTCCAGCAGCTCAATGCCAAGGTGGCCAAATCTGAAGTCGAGTCCCTCCTACAACAAGTGAAAGAGGTTGAAGGTGTCCCGGTTCTGGCCGCTAAAGTCTCTGCTCAAGATATGGATGCGCTCCGCAATACTGCTGACCTCTTAAAGGATAAAATGAAGTCGGGAGTTCTCATCTTGGGGGCAGCGGCCGAAGGCAAGGTCAACTGGGTAACTGTTGTAACCCCGACAGGTTTAAGTGGGCTGCATGCGGGGCAGATTATTAAGGAAGTGGCCAAAATCACCGGTGGCGGTGGTGGTGGTCGTCCTGATATGGCACAAGCCGGAGGCAAAGATCCCGCTAAACTCGGTGAAGCCCTCGATCAGGTCCCGGATATCCTGAAGAGCTTTTTGGCAGCTCAGAAGGGATAAGCAGCAAAGATTTCTTTGCGAAAATAAAGGGAAATCGCTCAAGGTGAGAGAATTATTCACTTAATACCTTAATTATATTTGTTACTGAACTCGGACTGCACAAGGGGGAACGCCAATGGATCATTCAGAACACACTATGATGTTTAAATCGCAAGGGGGAGACGCCTCGCCCGAGGAAATTTTACAACAGGTGTATGTGGCTTTAGAAGAAAAAGGGTATGACCCGATCAATCAGCTGGTAGGGTATTTGATGTCGGGGGATCCGGTCTATATTACGAGCCATAATCAAGCGCGAACCCTGATCCGAAAGCTGGAACGCTATGAACTCTTAGAAGAGCTTGTACGCTCGTATTTAAACAGGGAAGTTAACACAAAGTAATTACTCTGAAACCCTCACTTCAAGCTGAGGGTTTCTGTGCGGCTATGTAGTTTTTTTGTTATCCCGAGGGAAGAAGGACAGAAGGTCCTGACCCTCTCCCGGTATGACAATGCTAAGGGAAGTGAAGCCAATCGTTAGGCAAATTAAACTAGGCTGGCGGGGCCCTGAAGTATCTGAAGTATGTTTCGGGAGCTTGGCTATTTCTCCTTTGCAGGGGAGAGTAACCTTTGCTGAAGGAGTGCAGGTCCTCAAGTATGCTCTGGAGCAAGGTATCAATTGGATCGATACTGCAGAAATCTATGATAATTACCCCCAGCTTGCTCAAGCTCTTGAGGGATATCCCGATGTAAAAGTGGTGAGCAAGTCCTATGCGGTCACCGCGGAGGAGATGGCAGAGTGCCTTGAACGAGCGAGAAGTGGCTTGAATCGGGATGTTATTGATTTTTTTCTTCTTCATGAGCAAGAAAGTGCTCTGACACTCAAAGGGCACCAAGGAGCTTGGGAGGAATTGCAAAAAGCCAAGGCCGACGGGCGAGTCCGTTATATTGGCATCTCAACCCATGCTATCGATGCGGTGAGAGCCGGGGCTCTCCAACCGGGTTTGGATGTCATCCATCCCCTTATCAACTATCAAGGCTTGGGAATAATTGATGGAGGCCTAGAGGAGATGCTTGACGCCCTCCGCTTCGCCTCCGAGCTCGGTATCGGCATCTATGCTATGAAGGTTTTTGGGGGAGGGCATTTAGCCGGTGATCCTCATACGGCCTTGGACTTCATCCGCAGCACCCCTTTCATCCAAGGCATGGCTTTAGGCATGTCCAGTAAGGAGGAAGTGGATTTCAATCTAAGGTACTTGGCGGGCCAAGAGATTTCCCAAGAACTAAAGGCATCGGTAACCTATAGGGAACGGAAGCTCTATATAGCGGATTGGTGCCAGGGCTGTGGCCGATGCTGTGAAACTTGCCCCCAGAGTGCTTTGTCACTTGAAGAGATGGATGAGAGTGGGTTAGTTCAGGCTATGGTCGATCCCAACCAATGCGTTCTCTGTGGGTATTGTGGTAGAGTATGTCCTCATTTCTGTTTGAAAATTGTCTAATATTCTGAGCGGGAGGTGTGTCTATGCGGATTTTAGGTTTGGATTATGGGGAACGTACGATTGGGGTGGCAGTTAGTGATGAACTCCTGTTTACCGCCCAAGGGATCAAGACAATCCGGCGTTCCAAAAACGAGTTAGAGGAACTGCGACAAATCATTCATGATTATGAAGTGGATGAGGTAATTGTAGGGTATCCAAAGAATATGAACGGAACCCTGGGACCCCGTGCCCAAATTACCGAGGAATTTGCGGAGATTCTCAAAAGAGAGTATGGCCTTCCTGTCCTTTTATGGGATGAGCGTCTTAGCACCATAGGGGCGGAGCGTTCTTTGCTTGTGGCGGATCTATCTCGGGCCAAACGAAAGCAAGTGATTGATAAAATGGCAGCGGTCTTTATTCTGCAGGGCTATCTGGATCATCTGCGCATAAAAAGCGAACGGGATAGGGGTTAGCTCTTCTTTACAAGAACTTAAGCCTAATCCCATTTGACAATCTCCCCCGTGGGGAGTACAATGACAATATCTTTGACAATATCTTTTTATAAGAGGTGAATCAATATGACAGAACATAAACATGGTCCAAATTGTGACCACGATCATGACACCGAAGAATTTGACACAATCATTCTGACGGATGATGAAGGAAATGATCACGAATTTCTCCACCTGGATACGTTAGAAGTTGAAGGATCTACATATTTTGTCTTAATGCCCATCGCTGCAGAGGAAGATGAGGAAGCCGATGAGGCTATCATCCTTAAGCTAGGCAAAGATGCAGATGGCAATGAGATGCTTCTCGACATCGAGGATGACGAGGAGTGGGAAAAAGTCGCTGATGCTTGGGAAAGCATGGAAGAAGAAGACTAAAACAAAGAATGAAAGCAGTCGAGTTCGATTTATTATCGAATTTGACTGCTTTTTTATTTTATGTTCAATATTTTTCTGGAAATTGCAGAATCTATAAGGGTGGAAACAAAAAGAAAATAAGTGATGAGGGGGAGAAGAGGATGCGCTGGCGTTGGCAACAGATTTTTTACTTGGCAATAACCATGATGGCCTTTTTAGGCTGTACGACGAATGAAGCACGCATTTTAAACCTAGCTCCTGAAGCCTCCTCCCGTGAGACACTTGAGCAGCTTCCCCCTGGTACCCTTTTGGAGGATTTGAATTTAGGGGGGCTACAACTCCAAAAAGCCCAGGAGGAGATTCGGAGTTGGTCAAAGGACAAACTGGAAGAAAATCTATACTTGGTGTACAATGAAACGGAGATTCTCTTAACACCTTCAGAGTTAGGAATTGCTCTCGATTTTGAGCGGACTTGGGAAGAAGTTCAGAAGAATCTTGGTCAAAGAAGCACCAGCATTCTTGCGTTCGATTATTTAAAAGCTAATCAGACGCTGCAAGAGAGGCTTTCCGACTTTACCCGTTCTGCTGTGGATGCGACCTATAAGATTGAAAACGATCAATTCAAGATTACTCCAGCTATTAGCGGCGAAACAGTTGATATTGACGCTTTTCTTGATGAACTGACGAATGCTTCTCTAGCATCCTTGCCCAAAAGAATTCTTTTGCCCAGGGTCGAGCTGCCCGCTGCCATGACCACAGAAGCACTGGAAGCTTTAGCTTTTAATGGTGTGATTGGCGAGTATACTACCCAATACAATCTCAACGACAAAAATCGCTCGGCAAATCTTTTGGAAGCCGCTAAGAAAATGGACAAGACTGTTTTGAAGCCCGGAGATACTTTTTCCTTTAATGATACCATCGGACCTCGGACAGCGGAAACTGGTTTTAAGGATGCCTACATCGTTATCAACAACGAGTATGTGAAAGGAATCGGGGGAGGAATTTGTCAAGTATCCTCGACACTATATAATGCCGCTTTGCTAGCGAACCTTACCATTGTGGAAAGGCACCCTCACGCGGTTGTGGTTGCTTATATTCCCCTTGGACAGGATGCGACGGTTAATTACCCGAATCTCGATTTGAAGCTACGCAATGATACCCAATCCTATCTCTATCTGCGCACCAAAGTTGAAGCCGGTAAATTGACAATTAAAATCTATGGTAAAAAGACGGGTGCCAAGGTACGCTTTGAGAAGCAGATTGAAAAGGAACTGAACTATCATACAGTGCGAAGAATTGATCCGGACCTGCTTCCCGGTGCTGTGGTTCAACAGCAGAATGGGAGCAAGGGATTTATCATGAAAACTTGGAAAGTTGTCACTGATAAGGAAGGAAAAGAAACAAAACAACTCCTTAGCCGTGATACGTACGCGCCAACCCACAGAATTCTGAAGATTGGTGCTGACTAATTTGGACTTACTGGGAAAGAGAGAGTGAAAGAATGGGAAAACGCTGGGTTAATGGTTTGCTCAGTAGATTGTTTATACTCCTTATACTGATTGGGGTGGGGATTGCCGCATGGTGGAATTGGGCTAATCAACCCTATAGTCAGGAAGGAAGCGAACCGGCAGCAGTACAACTCATGATTACCCCTGGGATGACCGCTGCTCAGATTGCGCAAGACCTGGAGCAGGAGCAACTGATTCGTCATGCTTTAACCTTCCGGCTTTTAGCCAGTCTACAAAATGCTGATGCAAAACTGTTGGCTGGAGAATATCAGGTCTCTGCCGACATGACGCCACAAGCACTGCTGGATAAATTACTGGAGGGCCCTGTGGTACATACCGTGAAGGTCACCATTCCGGAAGGTTATACCACGGCTCAGATTATCGATACTTTAGTCAGCAAGGGACTGGGAACTAAGGAAGAGTATAAAAAGGTGATTGAGAATGAGCCTTTTGAGTATTCTTTTCTAGCAGATATCCCCACAGGTGGGGCTCGACTGGATGGATTCCTTTTCCCAGATACCTATTTCTTTGATCCGGAGGCCAGACCTAAGGATAATATCAACAGGATGCTCAAGCGTTTTGAACAAGAAGTCACCCCCGAAGTCATGACTAAATTAGCGGAAATGAACTTGAGTATTCAAGATTGGGTGAATCTTGCTTCCATCGTAGAAAAAGAAGCTGGTAAGGATGCCGACCGTCCAATTATTGCGGGAATCTTCCTTAATCGTCTTGAGATCGATATGGCACTTCAATCCTGCGCCACGATTCAATATGTCTTGGGTACTCAAAAATATGTCCTTTCCCTGGAGGATATCCAAATAGAGTCACCTTATAATACCTATAAGTATCCAGGACTACCTCCCAGCCCCATCGCCAGTCCAGGGCATGCATCTCTTGATGCAGTCCTTAACAGCACAGAATCCGAATACCTTTATTTCTTAGCTACTCCCAGTGGAGAGACGATTTATGCCAAAACCCATCAGGAGCATTTGCAAAATCAGGCTAAGTATATGAATTAACAATTCTGTGACCCTAGGTACACAATTCTCTAACAAAAGTGAAGTACAATTAAAATAAAGACAGTAGGGATGTTGTCTGAAATAGAAAGGTTGAATAAAGACCCATGCCAGATATTCAATTGAGAAAACCTGAACTCCTCGCTCCGGCGGGTGATTACGAAAAGTTGAAATTTGCCCTCGCTTTTGGTGCGGATGCTGTTTATATGGGCGGACCGGACTTTGGACTACGTGCCTATGCCGGTAATTTTTCCATGGAGCAAATGGCAGAAGCCATCCGTTATACCCATCAAGCCAACCGCAAACTCTATGTTACTGTGAATATATTTGCTCACGAGCAAGATTTTGAAGGGATGGCTGAGTATTTAAGGCAACTGGAAGCATTAGAGTCCGATGGTGCCATCGTTTCTGATCCGGGCGTTATCGCCTTGGCTCGCGAGGTCGCTCCACGACTTCCTCTGCACCTAAGCACCCAGATGAATAATACCAATTCCTATAGCATGCGTTTTTGGCTAAAGCAGGGAATCGAACGCATTGTACTCGCTCGCGAATTGAGTCGTGAAGAGATTCAAGCTGTTCGGGAGAATGTTCCCGGGGAATTGGAGATGTTCATTCATGGTGCCATGTGCATGTCTTATTCGGGACGTTGCTTACTCTCGAATTATCTAACAGGAAGGGACGCTAACCGTGGAGAGTGCACCCAGCCTTGTCGTTGGAACTATGGCTTAGTAGAAGAAAAGAGACCCGGACAGGTCTTTCCTATTGAAGAGGATGAGCGGGGGGCCTATATCTTTAATTCTCACGATCTTTGTCTACTGCCTCATTTGCCGCTGCTCAAACCCCTGAATATTGATAGCTACAAGATCGAAGGACGCATGAAAAGCCTTCATTATGTATCCAGCACAGTGAAGGTTTATCGGGAAGCTATCGATACCTTATGGGATCAGGGGGAGGAGGAGTTTAAAGCTAAACTCCCCGGCTGGCTGGACGAGATGGATAAGGTTAGCCACCGGGATTACTCTCCAGGATTCCTTTTTGGTAAGCCCGGTGCAGACTCTCATAATATCGAGAGCTCCAATTATATCCGTGATTATGAGTTTGTCGCTTTTGGTTTAGCCTCGGATAACCGCGAGCATTCAAAAATTCCGACTGAAGTCAGAAATGAATTCAGCCAGGGCTATTGGGTAGAGCAACGCTATAACTTCAAAAAAGGGGAAATCCTCGAGGTCTTCTCACCCAAGGACGAACCATGGTCTTTTACGGTCCAAGGAATCTGGACAGTCGAAGGGGAAGAAATCGATGTAGCCCGCCATGCAAAAGAGATTGTTAAGCTGGAGCTTCCTAAACCCTTGCCGCCCTTCGCGATTTTAAGAAGAGCGAAGAAAGATAAAAAATAAGAGCAGTATTTGTCAAATAATAAGCTAAACGAAGTATCTTGAAACCTGAAATTATCCGCAATTTCAGGTTTTCTTGGTGGTTTTAGAATTTTGAAAGGAAAAAAACAAATGAAAAATATGATACCTTTTGCCGATTCCGATGTCATTATCAAGGCGCAAATTCCACGTTCAGAAATCCAAATGCTATGTAAATACGTTGAAGGATTAGGGCATTTAGGGGTGGTCACCACTACAGATCGCCATGCTGGTGAAGTACTGATTCAAACGACCAAATATACTTGGCCTGACTTGAAAAAGGCGCTTGCAGCCATGCCTTTCACCATTGATTTGCGAGATTGAACGAAATAATGGTTCAGTATGCCCTAACCATATTTGAAGAGAAATAGTAGGTAAATACTTGGATTATGTAAAAAATTGTTTTTAATTTACTTTTTTTTGATAAAAAAGTATAAGCTATTGACATGGAATTTAGCGGAATGTAAGATAAGATTGTTAATGCAAGTAATAGGTCGAAGGTCCTAGTGAAATAGGGCTATTGCTCCAGATGTTCCTTTTTGGACATTCATTTACATGCAAAGTCCAGGTCTTCTGCATTTTTTACAAACTGGAGGAAAAAGAATGATTAAGAGAAGAAAAGATGGCGGATTCACACTCATTGAACTTATGATTGTTATTGCGGTTATCGGGATTTTAGCGGTGGTGTTGGTGCCAAAAATGGGCGGAGTTAAGGATAGTGCAAAATATGCGGGAGTGACAACTAATGCCAAGTCTGTGGAAGCTTATGTGATAGCAAATATTGACAGATGGGCTAAGCATTCAACTGATGCCGAAGACCTTATTGTTGGTCAGTTTACTACTGCTCCTAATGCATTAGCGAATCCACTTGGAGGAACAGCTATTATTTTTAGTGCTCCAACAGATGATGCTGCTGCTAAGGGTGTTGTTGCAGTGACAGGTGCAGCTACCCCATCAAGTGGTATAACAATTACTGGATATGGCTCTTCAGCAACCGACATTTTATACCAGAATACGGTTAGAACTAATTGATATTCAATATAAGCGCGTATTTTATGAATTCTTGTTTAGTCACGTACGTCAATTTTATTGGTAAGAGGGTGTTTTGATAAACACCCTCTTTTGACTCCAAAATTTCTAGAATCGGATGTTGGATTAACTATACATACTTGCGATTAAAGGGGAGGGATATCGATGGCCATCAGGCAAGAACGCAAACGCCTCGGCGAAATTTTAATCGCTGGCGGAGCACTGACTGAAGATCAACTAACTGAAGCGCTGAAACTGCAGAAATCGTTGGGTTTGCGCTTGGGTGAAGTTCTTGTCCGCCAAAACTTCGTTTCCGAAGAAGATATCCTCCGCACTATTCAAAAGCAATTAGGGCTTCCCTCCGTTGATCTTAATCGGATCGTTGTTACAGAGAATATTCTTAAGATGATTCCTGAGACGGTAGCTCGAAAATATTCCATTTTGCCTGTGGAGTTTTCTAATGGGCAACTTTTAGTGGCTACGAGTGATCCTACCGATTATTATGCTATTGATGACATTCGCTTGGCGTCCGGAACGATGGTTAAGCCTTGTGTGGCGAAGAAAGTGGACATCCTCTGGGCCATTGACCGCTTTTACGGTCGTAGTGAAGCGGTAAAGGCAGTCAGTGATTTCGTCAAGCAAACGGGCTATGATCAAGTGACAGCAACTACCCAAGCGTCAGTATTAACAGCGGTTCACACTGGGGGAGAATCGGTGGATGAAGAAGCGACCCCGATTATTAAGTTCTTAAACACCATTATTGAGAATGCTGTCAATAATTATGCCAGCGATATTCATATCGAACCCGTTGACGATGAACTCAGGGTTCGTTTTCGCATAGATGGTGTACTCAGAGAAATTATGAGAACACCCATTGAGATGGCCGGCCCAGTGGTTAGCCGAGTTAAGATTATGGCGGATCTAAATATTGCCGAACGCCGAATACCTCAGGATGGTCGGATCACCTATCTGGTGGGTAGAAAAATGATTGACCTGCGGGTTTCGACGGCGCCGACGATGTACGGAGAGAAAGTGGTTCTGCGGATTCTGGATAAGGGTTCAGTGATTTTAGAAAAATCCTCCTTAGGTATCCATGGCGATGATTTGGAGCGTTTTGATGAGTTGATCTCGAAACCCTATGGCATCGTTTTGGTCACCGGTCCCACTGGAAGCGGTAAAACGACCACCCTCTATACAGCTCTTAATTATCTTAATTCTCCTGAGAAGAACATCATCACCTTGGAAGATCCTGTGGAGTTTAACTTCAAAGGAGTTAACCAGATGCAAGTCAATCCGAAAGCGGGCTTGACCTTTGCTACGGGTCTGCGTTCCATTCTGCGCCAGGATCCGGATATCATCATGGTCGGGGAGATGCGGGATAATGAAACCGCAGAGATTGCTGTTCGTTCCGCCTTGACCGGACATCTTGTCTTATCGACAATCCATACAAATGATGCGCCTAGTGCTGTAACACGTCTGGTCGACATGGGAATTGAACCCTTTTTAATCTCTGCATCGGTGGTCGGGATTATCTCCCAGAGGTTAGTGCGCAAGATTTGCCCAAATTGCCTCCATGAATATCCTGCGGAGCCTAAGGACTATGCCCTTTTGGGGCTTTCTCAGGATGCTCCTTTGCAACTAAAACGAGGGACAGGCTGTCCTTATTGTCACAACACCGGATTTAAAGGCCGCACAGCGATTTTTGAAATCATGCCAGTGACCAGTGGCCATCGTAATCTCATCGATACAGGTGCTACAGCTGATGAACTAAGAAGGTATGCAGTGGAACAAGGTATGACAACCTTAAGACAATCAGCTGCCGGTCTTGTTATTCAAGGGATAACCACCATTGAGGAGCTGCTCCGTGTGACCTATGTCAATGATTAGAAGATTGTCTTTCAAGAGTTGTCTTTGAAGTCAAAGGACTATTAAAAATAGGGTAGGCTGGAGAATCCGCCTTACAAGAGGGTATAAAATGCAGTATAAATATAAGGCCATTGATGAGCAGCTGAGTATCATTGAAGGTACCTTTGAGGCTGTTGATTATGACGCCGCAAGACGTAATTTACGGGAAAATGGCTGGCAGATCATTAAGTTAGTCGAGACCCGGGGATTAAGTGCTATACTTAATCGCAAAATTGTGACTAAAGTCAAATATGAATCGATTTCAGCTTTCTGCAGTCAGATGGCCATGATGGTCCGCTCCGGTGCTAACCTTGTCCGGGGGCTAGAGGTCCTTAAATTGCAGTTGGAGGATAAACAGCTGAAGAGCGTGCTGGATACCATCATTCAAGGGGTAGATCGCGGTGAGTCCCTATCGCAATCTATGCGCGATTGTAAAGGGGCCTTGCCAGATTTATTGATTAATCTAGTGGCTGTGGGGGAGGAAAGCGGTAACCTCGAGTCGGTGTTGAACAGCATGGCGGAGTATTATCATCGGGAAAACTTTATTCGCAAAAAGGTCCAAAGTGCGTCGATCTATCCCGCAATCCTTTTAACAGTACTCGTTGGTATCATAGTATTCTTCATGAACTTTCTTTTACCGGAGATTATGGGCATGTTGACTGAGAATGAGCAAGGTTTGCCATTAATCACTTTGATGATCATCAATGCTTCACAATTTATTACCCAGTATGGAATTTATCTGCTCACTGGGGTAATTCTGTTAGCCTTGGCTTTGTATCGGTTATTTAAGATCCCTAAATATCGCTACTATCTAGATGCTTTTTTGCTACGCTTACCTATACTTGGCAGCAATATTCGCAATGTGGTTGTTTCCCGATTTAGCCGGACCTTTGCCTTATTTCTACACTCATCAATTCCCATCGTTCCTATTCTTAATTCCATGGAAACCATCGTCGGCAATGAGGTATCTCGCTTAGCCATTCTTCGCGTTCGAGAACAGATTGTAAAAGGAGAACCTCTGTCCTTGGCCTTCGGTCAAGAAGCTTTTTTTGATCCCTTAGTTATTCAGATGATGTCCATCGGGGAGGAAACAGGACGATTAGAAGAAATGCTGGAAGAAGTGGCGAATTTATATGATAAAAAAGTAGAGATTGGTTTTTCCCGAATGATCGCTCTCGTGGAACCCATCTTTACGGTGATCATTGGTATTTTTGCCGGAGGGATGATTATTGCTATAGCCTTACCCATCTTTAGTATGGCAACTGGGGCACAGTGATAGGGAGAGTAAGCTTTATGCAATTGTTTAATCAAGTACGCAGCAGGAAAAATGCTACTGGGGGTTTTACCCTGATTGAGCTAATGATCGTCATAGCAATTATCGGCATCTTAGCGGCCTATGGTGCGCCAAAGTACCAAGGGTTACGAGAACAGTTGCGGCTAGAGAATTCGGCACAGGTTATTTTCGCGGAATTAAAGTATGCTAAGCAATTAGCAATGGATTATCGGCGTACCACCTACTTGGTGGTTACTCCTGATGGGGGCCGTGTGCTACAGGGCACGGATGGAAGCGGGAATTATCAAGAGTTAGACAGAAGGTCTTTCGAACAGAATGTACGTTTCGCCTATACTCCGGAGCGTGATGATTGGCTGCAGCCCGTATACGATGCAAGCGGCACCCTGCTGGGCTTTGGGCTATCCTATAACTACCGAGGTTTTGCTTCCAATCAGGGCACGATTTGGCTCGAGTCAAGTAGTCAACAAGTCGGGGTGAGTATTGAGGCGAAAACCGGTCGCATATCTGTTATTTGGCCGTGAGGTAATGAGGTGATTTTATGAGAGGTCCTAAAGATCAGGGGATGACCGTATTAGAAGTTGTCATAGCTATCACAATTTTTATGATCGGCATCACCTTTGTTTTGCAAAGTGATGCGGTCTCTCATAAGTACTTCAATAAGGGCCAGATGAGGCAACAGATGCTATTCTATGCTGCGGGGTTGCTGGAGGCATACTCTGAGGGTGTAGAGTTCAGTGAAGGGGAATTCGCTGAATATCCGACGTTTACGAGATTTAGACATGAGATTACAACGGTTCCGGTTACTGATAATCCTGATGTTAAAGATTATCTTGAGCAGATTGAAGTTAAGGTTTTTCTTGATGGCTCACCTATTGATCCTGAACCTGTGATCTTAAGGACGTATCGGGTGAACTATGATGAATAGAGACAAGGGATTTACAATTCTTGAAGTAATGATGGCCATTGTGATTTTTGGCTTTTTAATGATGATGGTGGCGCAGATTTTTAACGGTGAGCTAAGCCTTATGAATGCTACCCGCAATCAGAGCGAGCTTGAACAAAAAGCTCGGACAGCTATGGTACATATCCTTGATGAGATCAAGCTTAATGATTATACCTACTACTCGACGGGAGCAGAAGGATATAACTATGGTGTCTATACTCAAGCCCCCGATCATCCTCAACAGTGTCTTATCAATTTAAAGCCAGCTCCGGCTGCCTTGGCCGGTGATCATAGTGCATTTCCGACTGGAACGCGGGTTTACTATAATCATGGGCAAAGGGAGCTGTGGTACAGAGACGAGGCTACGAATTCAGTGAATCTTATTGCCGATGATATTGACATAATTGAGATTTTTCCAGAAACTAGTCGGCTATTAAGGATTTATGTGAAAGCCACCGACTCCACCGGTTCAGAATATGAATTATTGACTTGGTCGCGTGCTTATTAGGAGGGATGACTGTGTGACTGTTAAAGAACGAGGATCCGCATTATTAACCGCAGTCATTGCAATTATGGTTTTGCTCTTGGTTTCAGGAATTATTTTTACAACAGGTCTGTCCCATACCAAGGTAGCAACCTCTGAGGAGAAAGGGATTATAGCCTATCATATGGCTGAAGCAGGAATCCAGTACGGAATAGCCGTGATCTTAGCTCAGGACTCTGAAAAGAAGAATGAACTTCCGGAACATAATCCTGAGACGATAAATAACCCCTTTGGTCAAGGTGGAGTAATTGATATTAGTTGGCAGGTTAGTCCTGAGGGAGACTCGTTCCTAATCTCGAGCACAGCGAACTATGATGATGTGATTCGGAAAAAAGAAGCAGAATATCTATTCGAAGAAGATGACGACGATGATGGTGATGATGACGATGACGATGACGATGACGATGACGATGACGAAGAACCAGTACCTGGTTATCCTGCTTGGAATCCTAGTGTTGCCTATCCCGGCATGACCTTTATAACCTATGATGGAAGAACCTTTTATAATCGTTACTATGCCAATGCAGGGGCGATTCCCGGTACAAGAGATAACAACGGGCAATACACCCCTTGGCAAGAAGTTACAGATCAGTGGAGAAATTTCAACGTTTATGAAGAAAATGCCATAGTTTATCATAACGGCAGGCAATTTGAAGCAAGATATTGGACTCAAGATGCTGAACCGGGAATCGTGGGAAATCCTTGGCAGGAACTTACGAATGAATGGAGAAATTTCAACGTTTACGATACGGGCGATGTGGTTACCTATAATGGACACCAGTATCGTGCTAAGTGGTACAGTATAAATAAAGTACCAGCGTCAGGTGACCCATGGGAGCTCATCAATTAATTCTTCAATTGGGAGGTCAGTTATGTATAAGAGTTTTAAACTGATAAGGCTTATAGCTCTTCTTATGGTAATCTCATTATTTCTTTCCGGTTGCTATAAACCTTATCAGCCTTATGATCCCGATGAGGATGACTATGATGAACACGCTCCGATTATCTTTCTTATTGACGATGAACCCTATGAGAAGAAGAATGACGATGTCATTTCAGACAAAGAGGTTAATAAATCGTATACAGTTTATGTAACGATTATCAATAATGGCGGTAGGGCTAAAAATCACACTGCTAAAGATGTGAAGCTGTTTTTGGTTGATGAGACGCGTAGTATTACTATTGAAGTCGGTGAAAAAGATATCACTAGAGATGGCTATACTACATTTTCCAATCTTTCCTATGGCGAACAGGCAAGAGTCCATCTCGCAGTAGAGGGGACAATAAAAAAGCAGAACAAGCAGTACTATGTCAAAGCTCGCTCTAACTCATTTAATATCGGCGATCCCACTGCTTCAACCATCGAGTCACTCAGTGTGACTCCGATCAGCACAACGATTAAGGTTGGCGAAACAGTCAGCTATCGGGCTACGGCAAAATATAAGAATAGGTCCTCGGCAGTTGATGTCACGGATCAAGTAAGATGGTTAAGTGAGGTTCCCAGCAAGGCGACTATGACAGGCAACCAAGCCATAGGCGTCGGCATTGGCACAACCAAAATCATTGCGTCCCTTGAAGATAAAATCGCAGAGGCAACCTTGGTCGTTATGGCACCCGCGTCTCTTAATCGTATCGAGATAACACCAACGGGTGCCGAAGTTTTGATTGGCCAAGACAAGCCTTTCTATGCCTACGGAATATATGCCAACAATCAAAGAATCAATATCACCAGCGAAGTCACTTGGTCCAGTACTGCTACCGACATTGCCACTATTGCTTCAAGTGGAGTTGCAACGGGTAAGGGCGCAGGAATGACCACGATTGCAGCTACATTGCAGGGTAAGTCGGCCAGCACGAGCCTCACAGTCAAAGAACCACCGGTTCTTATACCGGATGATCAAAGGTTAATCTGGGAAAAAGAGGTTGTCAATTAAGGAATCTCAAGAAGGAGATAGATGGTGTTTATTAAAAAGAAGTGGGTTGCAGTCATTAACGAGAATCGCTGGATCGTTGCCAAGATTTCTCGTCATAAAAAGAAGCTAACTGTTTATCACATGGCAGAGTTAAACAGAAGCGAGCTTATACCAGCTGAGGATAAGCCTGTCGCAATTGTGGAGAATCAGGATGGCACCGCGGTGGTCGAGAAAGCTCTTGGGGATTTGCAGGCTCAGGCTCTAAAGAGCTGGCTAAAGTGCAATAAGGTCCAGCTGAAAAAACTGGGAATTACGTTTTCTTGCTCAGGGGTTATTACCCGGATGGTAACGCTCCCTGATTTGTCCAATAAGGATTTGGAAAAGTTATTAACCGAGCAAGTCGATCAATATTTTACAGTGAATATTTCCGATTACATTGTTGATTACCGCATTTTGGAGAAAGTTCAGGAAGAAGGGCAAAAACGACTGCGGGTTCTTCTCGTAGCCATTCCCCTACTTGAATGGGAAAAACAATGGAAGCTATGGGATAGTATTGGCTTTGCTCCTAAGGTCACTGATTTTTCGGCGGAGTGCCTAGGTCGTTTGTATCGGTACTTGTCCGGATGGGAAGAAAAGAAAAATCAAGCACCGGTATTGGATTTAGCGATTGTTGATCTCGGAACAGACCGGGTGGAGTTTGTGCTCATGGAGCACGGTGTCTTTTTTCTTTATTCCGATATGGAGATTTCCCTCGGTGGCGTGAATGAGCCAGACGAATCAGAGGAGTTGGCATTAGTTAGCGAGTTAAGCGAGACTGCTGAGCTAAACGAACTAGGAATATCGAACGAATCAATTGATTCAATTGAACCAAACGAGTCAATAGACGCATCTGAGACGGTAGCTCAAAATGAATTAGAGGAAAGATTATCACCGGTATTCAATACTCTCACCGATTTCTTGAATTTCTTCGCATCCCGCCACTATGGAAAATCCGTGGACAAGATTTATATCACAGGCGAATGCGCGGATTATAAGAACCTGGAAGAGCTTTTTGAAAAGAATATGGGCATTCAGTCCAAAGTGGGATTCCCCGAGGATTGGAAACCGAAATTTACGTCGAAATCTAGTAATTTTGCGGATCGATGGATGAAATACGGAAGTTTATTTGGACTGGCAACTCGGGAGGATTAAATGCAGGACAGACGACAATTAAATTTCGCTCAGAGATGGCGAGAGAAGCAGAAGGAACCCCTCAAGGCAGCCAGACGAAAATCTAGGCGTATCATGGCTGGATTAGGGGTGGGGATGGTTGTAGCAGCTCTTGGCAGTATGCCTTGGCTCTATGAGTATCGCATAGCGTTGGAAGCAGATCTTCTGAATCAAAAAATTGCTTCCTTACAAGATATCGATACACAAGTCTATAAGCTAGAAGCCCTTAAGAATCGGTTAGACGCTCAAGAACAGATCCTTGGGCTGATCACCGAGGGCCGCAAGAATCCTAGTGAGGTACTGAATCGACTCCAACAACAGCTACCCACCGGTGCTACCTTGGTAAGTTTTACGATGGATAAGGATGATTCCTTCAAGGCATCCATAACCTTTTCTTCACCGGTGGATGCAGCAAATTTTTGGTCGGGAATGATGGGTTCCGATTATTTCGAGACGAAAGATCTTGATACTCTATCTCTGGAAGATAAAGAACAGACCATTGATATGGAATTTAAATTTAAGCAATAGGCGCTAAAGTACGCAAAGAAACCCTGGAAGTGAGAAAAGCATGAGCAAAGAGACTAGACAGCTTATTTTACTCTTGATCCTAATTACTATAGGTCTGGCCTATGGGTATTATTCGTATCTGTTTGCACCTAAATGGACGGAGATTCAAGAGCTGCAACGATTTGTAGACGAAAGGCAAAGCCGGTATACTACCTTGCTGGGATATAGGGAGAAAAGCTCCTCTCTTGAATGGGAAGTTGCCCAACGTGAGAAAGAGTATAATAATCTAAGAGATCAGATTCCGCAAATGATAGATAAGCCGGAGTTAGTGGTCGATCTATATACTTTTGCCAAGATCAATCAGGTTCAGCCCCAAACTGTAACCTTTGAAAGTCTTGAAACCATGGATACCTATGTTACCCAGTCCCTGACATTTACTTGTCTAGGCACCCAACAAGGTATAATCAACATGATAAATGATATCCAACGTTCGGAAGGGCAACGCTTCAATTTGGAGAGATTGAATTTTACCAACGACAAGGGGATACTTCATGGCGAGATTCACTTGATTGCTTATGCTAGTAGGGTCGGTGAAGAGCCTCAAGCAAAAAATGCCCAGAGCAGATAACAAGGTAGTGAATACTATTTAACCTCAGCAATGCTGAGGTTTTTTTCGCTAAAAACACAATGGAATTGATGGGTCAAGCAGAAATTGGCCTTCTTTTGCATAGGTATTAAAACAGGGCGCGAAAGGAGTGGCTTAAATATGTTGACCGAAATCCTTGTTGTTAGTGTTGCCTTAACGGTCTTGAAGGGTGTTACCCTTCTTGTCTCTTATATTAACAATAATGCTTTCCCGCAACCTCTCAATGAGAAGGATGAAGCCCATTATTTACAGATACTAAGGGCAAGCAAAAACCCAGAGGTTACCACAAAGGACCTAACAAAAGCAGAGTATGCTCGTAATAAGCTTGTGGAGCATAATCTGCGCTTGGTAGCTCATTTAGTGAAAAAATTTGATGGGACAGGGGAAGATAGCGATGACCTGATCTCCATTGGCACTATTGGGCTGATTAAAGGAATAGACACCTTTGATTCGGGGAAAGGAACAAAGCTAGCCACCTATGCAGCTCGCTGCATCGAAAATGAGATTCTTATGCATTTGCGTTCGCTGAAGAAGTCCCGAGGAGAAGTCTCCATTTATGATCCTATCGGGGTGGATAAAGAAGGTAATGAAATTTCCTTGATGGATGTTCTGGCCTTCGAGGGTGAAGCAATCTCGGACCGTATTGAAAGTGAATTTGAGCAACGGGTGCTTTTAGATAAAGTAAAGAACTTAACCCGAAGAGAACGGCTCGTTCTGCAATTACGCTATGGCTTGATGAACAGCCCACGACGAACACAGAGGGAAATTGCGAAGACCTTGGGAATATCACGTTCCTATGTCTCGCGTATTGAGAAGAAGGCAATCCAAAAGCTAATGGAACAGATGGAAGATCATGATCCGAGAAAATCATAAGGTGTAGATGCTAAAGCACAGCCCATAGAAGATATCTTCTGTGAGCTGTGCTTTATGCTGCGTAGTTTTAATGAATATTATAAGTGAATCACGATGTACTTGCCAGATGTATGTGAATATTATATAGTAATGTAATAAATCACGATATTTAATTTTGTTAAATTTGCTAAAAGGAGAATTTTTGATGGATATTACCCTGGATGCTTTTGATAAAGCGATTATTAATGCTTTGCAGGAGGACTCGTCGATTTCCAATTTAGAATTATCAAAGATGATTGGCTTATCACCCTCAGCCTGTTTAGCCCGGACAAAGAATCTGAAAGAACAAGGGGTTATTCAGCACTACACAGTATTTGTTGATGAGAAGAGAATAGGCATTGAATTAATTGCCTTTACCATGGTAAATCTTTCGCCGTTAAATCGGGAAATAGCTAATAATTTCTTGGCAACCATCAACGAAATACCGAATGTTTTGGAGTGTTATACTGTGACAGGTAGCCGTGATTTTCTCTTAAAAGTCGTCGCTAAGGATATTTCATCCTTTCGAGACTTTATTATCGACACGATTATGGCGATACCGGGTGTCGACAAGGTAGAAACGAATATTGTCATGAATACCGATAAACGTACTTTGACCATACCCCTAGACCTCGATCAAGGAAGTTAATGACAAGTGCACGAAAAGAACAGAGAAGATGAGGAGAATAATCTATATGCAGGAAAAAACAAAAGCCCTGAAAGCGGCATTTCCCTATACTTTGCCTGTGATGACAGGCTATCTGTTTCTTGGCATGGCCTTTGGTATACTTCTCAACAGTAAGGGTTATCATTTTGGCTGGGCCTTACTCATGAGTGTTTTTATCTATGCCGGGTCCATGCAATATGTTGCTATTAATTTACTCACCATCGCCTTTAATCCCTTGAATGCATTTATCATGACTTTGATGGTTAATGCCAGACATCTATTTTATGGACTTTCTCTTTTAGGAAAATTCGGGGAGGGCGGCAGTAAGAAACCCTACCTGATGTTTGGCCTTACGGATGAGACCTTTTCCATACTCTGTGCAACGAATCCTCCCCCGGGTGTGGATCGAGGCTGGTTTATGTTCTTCATTACCCTACTCAATCAGAGTTACTGGGTTATGGCCTGTGCACTGGGTGGGATTTTGGGTTCTTTAGTTTCCTTTAATACTAAAGGAATTGATTTTGTCATGACAGCCTTATTTGTGGTTATCTTTCTTGAACAGTGGAAATCCCAGAAGCAGCATGCGCCTGCGCTGATTGGTCTTGGCGCGTCTGTATTTTGCTTATTAGTGTTTGGCCCGGTGAATTTTATTATCCCGTCCATGATCCTGATCATTTTGGTGTTTACCCTATTGAGGAGACCTATAGAAAACTTAACTAACCTGGAAACTATCGATAAACTCGAAGAGGTAAGTTGAACATAACCAACGAATGGAGGAGAAGGCATGATTTTGTCTGCGCAACAATCATTGATTATTATCGCTATCATCGCTTTAGGGACTTTTCTAACTCGAGCGCTACCCTTTCTACTTTTCCCGTCGAACCGAGCAACCCCGCCGTTTATCCTCTATTTGGGGAATGTGATTCCATTTGCGGCTATTGCCATGTTGATTGTGTACTGTTTAAAAAATGTATCCCTCCTGGCTGCCCCTTATGGGCTTCCCGAAGGGATAGCAATTGCTTTTATCGTTGTCATTCATTTATGGAAAAAGAATGTACTTCTGAGTATCGGGGGAGGAACAGTGCTTTATATGGCGCTAGTGCAATTCGTGTTTGCCTGATTGCCAATTTTCTCGCCGAAGACAACATAAGTCTCGATGCCTAACTTTGTTTGTTCGATGATATCGGCATCGATTTTGATTTTATTTTCTTCAAAGAAAAGAAGAACTGTTGAACCGCCGAATTTAAAGTACCCCTTTTCTGCGCCACGGGTCACCTTATGTTGAGGGGTATAAGTTTGGATAATGGACCCGACAAAAGTAGCACCGACTTCGATATGGAGAATATCGCCAAAATGATCGGAATGGAAAATGCTCCATTCTCTTTTATTCTCGCAGAAGAGTTTTTGTACTCTTTGCAAAGCCATCGGATTCACAGAGTAATAAGCTCCTTTGATGCGGTGGGAAGGTTCACAGGAGCCACTATCGATAAAATGAAAGCGGTGATAATCTGTGGGGCATAGGCGCAGAATTAAGCAAGTGCCCTTCCGATATTTCGAGGCAATAGCTGGGTTTTTGATGAGCTCCTTTAGACTATAGGTGATGCCTTTGACTTGAACCAAATTATCTAAATCGATATGCTCATAAGCTAGGAGCTTGCCGTCTCCTAAAGAGATCAGAGAGTCCACCTGAGGATCGATGTTTCGCGCAGAGGGCTTTAGTTTTCGGTAAAAGAAATCATTGAATGAGGAGAACTCCCTAAGATTTTTCTCGGCAATTGATAAATCCATATCAAATTTGTTGACGAAAGGATTAATTTTGCGTCGGCTGATGCGGCGGTCCAGATACCAACCATAAAAGCTGGAACACATCTTTTTCTTAACAACAGCTTCAAGTAGCTTCATTCCTACAGGGGACGAATAGGTCCACCGGATCATTTTTTCTCCTGCTACTTTCTCTATCTGATAGTTTTTTGTTTTGCGATCGTAGTATTTTATCAACTATTTTTCAACTCCTATAATGGCTATTTTATAATATTTTTTTCCATTCCACCAGAGCCAAATCTTTTACTTAGGCGAAAGATAATCTTTTCGCGTTTCACAGGGCAAGCCCTAATTGACTTGCCCAGAATCCGACACTAGGATATAATAAGTAAAAAATGTCATGTCGGGGAGGAAAGTATGTTTGATCTCTTCAGGCCGACTTTTCAAGCGGATTCATTAGACAGCATATCTATGGATGTACTAAAAAGGGATGGTATTCGCGGACTAATCTTAGATCTTGACAACACGATGACCCCCTGGAATGACTTGGAAGTTGGACCCAAGGTGGAAGCATGGTTTAAAAAACTTCATGAAGCTGGAATCAAGGCGTGCGTGGTTTCTAATAATAAGCGTAAACAACGCGTAGCGGTTGTTGCCGATCGCTTAGGAATTCCTTTTGTGTATCGGGCCACCAAACCACGTCGTAAGGCTTTTCGCGCGGGAATGAATATCTTGGGTACCGGCACGACTGATACGGCTGTTATCGGAGATCAACTGTTTACAGATATCCTCGGCGGAAATCGGATGGGGCTTTACACCATATTGGTTCTGCCCATTAGCGATCATGAATTTGTGGGTACCAAAGTATTACGCAGGATGGAACGAGTGTTGATCTGGTTCATGAAACGTTGGGATTCATCAGAGCCTCATAGTCCAAAAGTGCCTTGAAAAGGAATTATATGACGAATGAACGATGACGGAATGGGAACACCATTCCGTTGTGCTTATCCATACTAGTGACCATGAGGAATTAGGTTTTCTATAAGTACGAATATTGGGGGGATAGACTTGGAGAAACATTTCGCAGTGATCGGGGACCCCATTGCCCATTCTCTATCTCCCATCATGCATCAAGCAGGATATAAGGCAGCGGGGTATGAGGCAGATTATCAAAAGTTTGAAGTAAAGCCTGAGGCCCTAGGAGAAGCTGTACGAGGTCTTAAAGCTCTGGGATTTACAGGCTGGAATGTGACTGTTCCCCATAAAGAAGCTATCATCCCTTATCTGGATGAATTAACTGTGGAGGCTCAGCGGGCAGGTGCCGTGAACACGGTGAAGCTGATGCATAATCGACTCTTGGGTCATAACACGGATGGGTCGGGCTTTATCCGTTCTCTTAAGGATCATCTGGAATTAGATAAAGGTAAGAAGATTGCAATCTTGGGAGCCGGTGGGGCAGCCAAAGGGATTGCTATGGCTCTGACCCCTTTTAACGTTCAACTAATGATCCTTAATCGCACCCCAGAGCGGGCAGCGGAACTGGCACAAAGAGTCTGTGAACAAGGTGGACAGGCCACTCAAGAAGCTTGGGGATGGGGAGAGTGGATAGCCCAAGCCGATTGCCTTATCCAAACGACCAGTATTGGCTTGAAAAATGAACCCTACCCCTTTTCTCTTGAGGGCATACGCCCAGGTTGCCTAGTGGTGGATATTATCTTTAATCCTTGGGAAACTCCCTTTTTGAAGTCGGCTAAAACCATGGACTGCCAGGTTCTCAACGGAATCGATATGCTGCTTTATCAAGGGGTGAATGCATGGGAGTTTTGGTTTGAGGATCAGGCGCCAGTGGAAGCCATGAGAAGGGCTTTGTATGCAGCCTGCAAGCCAATCAGATAAAGCCTTGTGACTGAAGGAGAGAGTCGAGATGAAGGTAATGGAGGGGAGCAAAATGCTCTCCAAAGGGTTTACCTTGCTGGAGGTCCTTCTGGTCCTGACTCTTTTGGCGGGGGCAGGATTTGTTTTATTGGTGAAACTACCGGTGCAGATGGAGAATCGCAATTTATCATTAGCTAGCACTCAGATCATCCAAGATTTACGGGAGGCAAGGACCAGCGCCTTATCAGAAAATACCTGGTATGAAATCCGTTTTTATGAAAGTAACAACACCTATAGAATTTACCGAGAAGGATCCTTAGTGAAGAATAGTTCACTTCCTGAGAAAATTAGCTTTGCCAATCGTCCCAGTACGGTTCGTTTCTCTGCTGAGGGTACTACCAGTTTTGTGGGCAGCCCTCCTTTGACAGGTACGATTTCCCTGACCAATGGTAAAAGCACGAGAAATGTCATTACGGCTTTGATTACAGGCAGAGTTCGGGAGGAAGTAGAATGAGGAGGGCAAGAAATGCGTTATTTAACAGCTGGAGAATCCCACGGACCTAAGCTTGTAGCTATCCTTGAAGGGGTTCCGGCAGGTGCAAAGATAGATAAGAAATTAATCGATAAGGCTTTAGAAGAGAGACAAAAAGGCCCCGGTCGCGGGGGTCGGATGAGCATAGAAAAGGATCAGGTCGTTATTCTCTCGGGAATTCGGGGTGGTGTCACGACGGGTGCTCCTATTGCTCTGGAAATCCTTAATCGCGATTGGACCAATTGGGAAAAAGTGATGGCTTGGGACAGTGACGCTGACTTGGAAAGCCGCAAAGTCACGACCCCTCGACCGGGACACGCGGATTTGACGGGTCATCTGAAGTACCGAACCGAAGTCCGCAACGTCTTAGAGCGAGCCAGTGCCCGGGAGACAGCCATGCGAGTGGCTGTAGGTAATGTCGCCATGCAAATCTTGGCCGCACTTGGGGTGAAGATTCGTGGGCAGGTTCTTAGGGTGGGGAAAATCCAAATTCAGGTGGAGGATTCACCTGAGCACTGGGAAAGGGTTAGTGCTTCGGAATGGAAGGTTGGGGACGCTCAAAGTGAGGAAGCCCTATATGCCCAGCTCAAAGAAGCACAGAAAAACGGTGAATCCCTCGGGGGTATCATACAAGTTCAGGTGGACCATCTACCACCTGGGTTGGGTTCTTATGTACAGTGGGACAGAAAGCTAGATGGGCGTTTAGCTCAGGCTGTGTTATCCGTGCAGGCTATGAAGGGTGTTTCCTTCGGTATGGGCTTTGCAGCGGGAGAGCACTTTGGGTCAGAGGTACATGACCCCATCGGCTATGCTGGCGGTCGTGGTTATTTCCGTTATAGCAATAATGCGGGGGGAATTGAAGGGGGTATGACCAATGGCGAGCCCATTGTGCTTCAAGCGGTCATGAAGCCTATTCCTACCCTTTATAATCCTCTCCAGACGGTAAATATGGAGAGTAAAGAGATAATGGAAGCTAGCGTAGAGCGTAGTGATGTCTGCGCGGTTCCGGCAGCCCTGATTGTTCTTCAGCATGTGGTGGCGTGGGAGATTCTTCAGGCGGTTGTAGATAAGTTCCCTTCAGATACTTGGGAAGAGTTGCAAAAGGCATGGCGGGATTATTTTCAATATGTGAGTGAGCAATAGTATGGGCAATAATATGGGCAATAATATGAGTAACGGTATAGATTGTACTAGTCTCGATTCTCCTAAGGATAATGTTGTTCTTGTTGGATTTATGGGAACAGGTAAAAGTACAGTGGGTCGGAGGCTAGCTAAACTTTTAGGTCGGGAATTTATTGATACAGATGTGGAAATTGAAAGGCTAACTGAAATGACTGTCTCGGAGATTTTTCGCAGACATGGCGAAACCCGTTTTCGATCTGAAGAACGGCTTTTAGTAAAGCGCCTAGCCGATCAAAAAGGCTATGTCATTGCAACAGGTGGAGGGACAGTCTTAAATCCTGAGAATTGGCAGGACTTGGCTCAGAGCGGTGTGATCATTGGTTTATATGCCCCTCTAGATGAGATATATGAGCGGATTGGCTATCGGAATGATCGTCCACTGCTTAGGGGCGACCGGCAAATCGTTGAGGAGCTGTGGGCAAAGAGGCAACCCATCTATAATCAAGCAGATTGGACTGTTGATACAACAGATAAAGGGATCGACGAAGTTGTTCGGGAAATATTTGACCGTTATGAAGGAGGTTCGCTATATGCAGGGACAGAGGATTGATGTAGCATCAGAGAAGCCTTATCCCGTTTTTCTGGGAGCAAGACTAGAGGGTCTGGGTGAGTACTTGACTACCCGCGTAGGGGTTGGGGAACACCTTTTAGTGATTACTCATCCCAATATCGCTGAGCTTTATCTAGATTCGTTGCAAAAGGGACTCCAATCTTTTCGTGTGGATACCTTGATCGTACCCCAAGGTGAGGAGGAAAAATCCTTAGAACGGATTAGTGAATTAACTTCCGCGGCAATCGCTTATGGCGCTGACCGGAAGACGGTGGTCTTAGCCTTAGGCGGCGGAGTGATTGGAGATTTAGCTGGCTTTTTTGCCAGCATGTTTATGCGGGGAATGCGCTATGTGCAGATTCCCACGACACTTCTGGCCATGGTCGATAGCAGTATTGGCGGGAAGGTGGCCGTGAATCATCCGGCCGGGAAGAATCTCTTGGGAGATTTTTATCCTCCTCTGGCAGTTTGGACCGATTTCAACACCTTAGAAACCTTGGCTTGGGAGGAGATGCTCAACGGTCTTGCCGAGACAGTGAAGCACGCAGTTATCGCTGATGCTGAGCTTCTTTCTTTCATTGAAAGACATACGGAGGATATTAAGGCGCGGAAGCCAGAACTATACAAAGAGCTCGCCTCTCGCTCTTCAGCAATTAAAGTCAAGCTAGTTTCTGAGGACGAGACAGAGCAGGGTAAGAGGATGTTCCTTAACTTCGGACATAGTTTTGGCCACGCGCTTGAAGCTGAGATGGCCTATCAAGGAATTACCCATGGACAGGGTGTGAGTATTGGTATGGTGGCAGCAGCTCATCTAGCACAAGAACGGGGATTGATGTCCAATCCCGAGGTGGAACGGTTGATAAACCTTCTTAAGGGTTTTGGGTTGCCTGTAAGCATCGAAGGGAAAGATCCCCAGATCCTGATTGATCTCATGGGAGCGGATAAGAAAAACTATCAAGGACAAAAGGTCTTGGTTTTACCGAAAGGGATTGGTCAAGCAATTGTGGTTCGCGATGCTAAGGATGAAGAGATCATGAGGGCTTGGAAGAAAGTCATTAGGTAGAATCCTTTATATTGCAAAGAGTTCTGTATGACAATAAAAGCCTTATTGACAGGGTGGAAGATATTTTTATATCTATCCACCCTTTTTAATTCTCTACTTGTCGTAAAATACCAAAAAAAGGATTAATTTCATGCAACAAGAAAACATTTCGCCGAATTGCAGAAAGAATGTCTAATGACTATAAAGAAGAAGGAATTCTTCATGGAATTAGTAGAATAGTATTGCTTAATCAGAATAGGACTAATTTACTATAAGATATAGGAGAATAGAGCTGTTTTATGGAAAAGAGAAGCCAAGAAGGTTTTACTTTACTTGAAATGCTGTTAATCCTTTTTCTCATCATGGCAGTCATTACAATTGCCGCACCTCGATTCAGTTCTGTCGATAGTGTTACTCGTACACGGGTCGATACAGCGAATCGGGTACGCATTGAAGGGGCAGCTGAGCTATATAAAATGGATACGGGAGTATTGCCACAACGGCTGGAAGATCTCTATTCATCTCCTCTTACGGTCAAAGGCTGGCGAGGACCCTATCTGGACGAGGAATTCGTTAGGCCAACAAAGGGTGGAGAGCCCTATGAACTGGATGGAAGAGGGAAGGTTAACCCGTGAAGATTTACCGTAATCAAGGCTTTGCATTATTGGATGTGGTCCTAGCTTTATTTCTTTTTACACTGGGCTTTGCAGCTTTATATGGTTTGAGCGAAAGTGCTATGAAAGAAGCTGAACAAGCACTCCGGATTACGGAAGCAGCCAATCATGCCCAAAGCATTTTGGAATCCCTTGCCAATGAGTCTTGGCGGGATAATATTGATACCGGCCATTGCCTTCCTGGAGGGGAAGTAAGAGGACGGGAGGGAATCTTTCATTGGACGATATATACTGATTGGGAACTACCCGAGGAGCTATTACGAGTGAGGGTGGAAATTGCTTGGCTGGAGCAAGGAAGTGAACGGAAGTATACCTTGGAGAGTCTTTATGCTGTTCAATGACCACGTAGGAGAGGATGACCTATATGGATGGCCAGGTCCGCTATGGTGAGTTAGGCTTTACCATGGTTGAGGTATTGTTTGCTTTACTCATTACGGGAATACTCATGGTGGTATCCTTACCCTTGTTCCTTGACCAATGGGGCAATAGCCAAGTTTGCAAAGATAAGATGGAGGCTCATTATGCAGCTGCCACCGCTGGGAGATTAATCAGTGATGCTATACGTGAAGCGGAATCCGTTCAATGGGCGTCCAAGAACGGAAAATGGACGTTATCAGTAACCCCTAGTGGAGAGGTTTATAGTGATCATTATTATCTCGAGGATAAAAACAATGATGGTGTTAAAGATTTTTACAGAACCCATAAAGGAGCTGATAACCCAGTAGTCAGTGGAATTATGGATTGGAATTGCCAACAAGGAGAGTCGGGGCTATGGACTATAAGCTTCCAAGGGCTAATAAGAGAACAGACTGTGCTTTGGCAAGGGAAAATCAGGGCGCGAGACACCGTGAATTAGGCTACATTACCCTGCTCATACTCGTTCTCTTTGCCACTATTTCTGCTTATGGATTGGAAATGTACGTTCAAGCTCATGGGGAAAATAAAATTGCTCGTAAGGAAGTCAGCTCACGCCAAGCGATATATGGAGCGGAGGGTGGGCTCGAGTGGGTTAAGGTCAAGCTAAAAGAGGATCCGAGCTTTAGCGAGGGAGATCTTCAAATCGGGGATGGCTATGTGCATGTTCGGGTTATAGCGGACGAAGGGAAATATACCCTGACTTCAGCAGCCCACTATGGACAGATTAAGCGCAAAATTAGGGTGACACTTTTAAAAGTGGATGAAGAATGGAAAATTGAAAAGTACCAGGAGATACATGGTGATGAATAAGATAACTCTATGGGGCAATCGCCGCCAGAAAAATGATTACCAAGCGAGCTTAAAAGAGGAATTCAAGAACTCTCCATCGCTGGCTGGGGGATTTGGTCAATTTCTCATTGCCGAGAATAGTATTGACTCCAGTCAACTGGAAGAGGCTTTACGCGCACAAAAGGAAACAGGTGCGCGACTTGGCGAGATTCTTACGAAGCAGAAGGTGCTCACTAAGGAACAAATGCTTAATAAACTCAGCAAGTACTTAGGTGTTACTCAAATTGATCTGAATCAAGTCATTATTGACCCAAAAGTTGCCTCCTTATTAGATGAAGAAGGAGCAATGCGCAACGGAGCTATTCCCGTAGGAATACAAGATCGGATGTTACAGGTAGCCATGATCGATCCAGGAAATCATCGTTCCGTGGAAAATATTCGCATACTAACTGGATTTGATGTGGAACCCTTGCTCGCCGCTGAGGACCAAGTGGTGTCGGCCATTAGAAAGTTTCTCACCGTTGAGAGAAGTATTGCTGAACTGGCTTTGGGTCAGGAAGAATTTAGAGCCCGCGGGATGGAACGGATTAAAGGTTTGGATTCTGAGGAAGGGCATGACGCTCCTACCATTCAACTGGTGGATTTTCTCCTTCGGGAGGCCATCATGCTGGGAGCTAGCGATATTCATTGGGAGCCTGGAGAAGCCATATTACGAGTGCGGTTTCGAATCGATGGCAAGCTGGAAACCAAACGCTCTTTCCCTTTAAGGGTGGCGCGGAATCTTCTCGCGAGAATAAAGATTATGTCAGGAATGGATGTGTCAGAACGTAGGCTACCCCAAGATGGAAGAAGTACGTTAGCTGTCAATGGCAAAACGATTGATCTTCGAGTCTCTAGCCTTCCTAGTATCTATGGGGAGAAAATTGTGGTGCGTATACTCGATGTGGATGCTACAAAACGCACCTTGCCATCTTTAGGCATGAGTCAAGAAAATGAAAACAGGCTGAGGACATTGATCAAGGAACCTCACGGCATAATTCTGGTAGTCGGACCCACAGGCAGTGGGAAAACAACAACACTCTATGCTTTGTTACAGGAGCTGATCTCTGATGCACTGAATATAGTGTCTATTGAAGATCCGGTAGAGTATCAGTTGGCTGGAGTTGTATCCGTACAGGTTCAGCCAAAGATCGGATTAACTTTTGCCCAAGGACTGCGTTCGATTTTGAGACAGGATCCCGATGTAATTATGATTGGAGAAATTCGTGATGAAGAGACTGCGCGTATTGCCATAGCAGCGGCCTTGACTGGACATCTTGTTTTATCCACCTTACATACTAACACTGCAGCTGAAGCCTTCACCCGTCTTCTCGATATGGGAATCGAACCCTATCTTGTTGCTGCTGTAGTGAGGGGAGTTTTATCCCAACGGTTAGTTCGCCGTCTTTGCAATCATTGCAAGGAGCCCTGGGATCTGGACTCTTTAGAGAGGGGGGTTATGGATCTGCCAGAGAGCATCCATCAGGTCTATAAAGCTCAAGGATGCCCTTTATGCCGAGAGACGGGGTATTCAGGAAGAATTGGTATCCATGAACTGCTTCTTTACCATCAGGACATAAAAGAGTTGGTCTTAGGAGGTAAGAGTTCACACTGGATAGAGGAAAGAGCTATTGCCAGAGGGATGGTGTCCTTGCGTTTAGATGGCTATCGGAAAGTTCAAGAAGGACTTACGAGCCTTGAGGAAATATGGTATTCCACCAGTCGAATAACGAGCTAGGAGATTAAATAATGAGGACATAAAGAGGGATTGGGATGAGCAAGTGCAGTTTTTCCTGGAAAGCCATGGATCAAGAAGGAAATACCTTCAAAGGAATATGGGACGTACAGCATGATACAGAGGTTAGAAAACGTTTATATGCCAAAGGATACTATCCTTTAGCTATTGTGCCTCGGGGGCGTAAGCTATCATTATTGATGGATTATATTAATTATCTAAATATGAAAAATGACCTGCTTAGAATCTGGGCAAGTATCACCCACCGTTTAGCACTCCTTCTCAAAGCGGGAATTCCTCTACTTCTTGCTATTGAAATCTTGGCAAAGCAACATAAGGTGTCTAGATTCAAGCGTTACGGATGGGAACGGGTGATAGAAGAGCTGGAAACGGGGGCGGAGTTTTCTAATGCTTTGGAGGCGACGGTTCTTCCCCCTACACCCTATATAAAGGCGATGCTTCAAGCGGGGGAGCGCGCAGGTAAAATGCCGGAGATTCTTGCCACATTATCCGGAGAATTAATGGAAGAGCATACCTATCGGAGCAAGTTAAGGGGAATTCTAGCGTATCCTCTCTTGCTTTTAATACTGACTTTGGGAATTATCTATACACTAAGTCTCATGGTATTACCGGTCTATGAGAGAATCTTCCTGAGCATGGGTGCTGAACTCCCAATACTTACCCAGATCATTTTTCGAGTTTCCCATGGCTCGCCTGCATTGATCTTTTTTATTGTACTGGGGGTATTTTCATCTTTACTAGCGCTACGTATTCGTAATCCGGATTATTGGCAAGAGAAACTCAGGGACAAATTATGCCATATACCTCTTTTTGGCAAAGTATATCAATTAAATGATCATCTGCAATTTTCCCAGGTGTTAGGGACGCTGTTGGGGGCTGGAATCCCCCTCTTGGAAGCATTAAGTCTTACCCGAGATACAGTACAGACCTTTACAATGAAGAACCTTGTCCTCGAGCTTGAGGAAGCGGCCCGAACGGGTCGAAGATTGGCCCCCGTCCTTCTGCACACAACAAGTTTTCCCAAGGATGCTGCGCAGATGATAGAGGTAGGAGAAGAGTCTGGGCAACTAAGTCCTATGCTACACCATTTAAGCAAGGTGTTCAGGATGGAACTTGAAGATCAAATGAATAGGGTTCCAAACATTGTTGGGCCGCTGCTAGTGATGGTTTTAGCGGGAATAATAGGCCTTGTAGCTGTTGGGGTACTGTTACCCGTTTTTGATATTGGGACACACATTCAGTAAGCGTTATACTATTGCTTTTGAGGAGTGAATGGAAGATGCAGTATAGGCAGAAAAGAGGCAAAGAAGCACAACAGGGCTTTACCTTAATAGAAGTCTTGATGGTGGTCTTTATTCTAGCTATGCTATCTGCAATTGTTATTCCCAGATTGGGTGAGAGCTCAGAGATAGCACGAAGGAATGCCGATATTTCGACTGGTCATCAGGTGAAGTCTGCTTTGGACCGCTATCAGGTAGAAAACGGTATATACCCCAAAAAAACTGAAATCATCAGTGACACTCGGGGGAATATTACAGCAGCCCCACTTATTCCTAAGTATATTAGCAAACTCACCCAAGATAATACCCAACAGGATGCTGCTACAGATGAAAAAGGTTTTGGAGTCGCCTTGCTTTTAGTGGATGGGTCGATACCAAACGATGCTGAGAGCAATCTCATCATGTTATATCTAACAACGGATGGTTCCGCTGCGGAAGTACGAGTTTACGACTCAGGACTGAACAAGGTACTATGGAGCTCAGCAAATTAACTGTTAACAATGGAAAGGACGAAGCGCGTGGGAATTGAAGTCTCTTTGATTTTTGGACTACTTGGACTTATTATTGGTAGCTTTCTAAATGTGGTAATTTACCGTCTGCCTAAGGGAGAGTCTATAGTCTTCCCTGGGTCTCACTGCACTACCTGTGGACATCATCTCCGCCCTTGGGAATTGATACCTATCTTAAGTTTTCTGTTTCTAAGAGGGCGATGCTCGATGTGCAAGACAAAGATTTCCTGGCGTTATCCTTTATTGGAGCTTCTTAATGGTGTGCTGTACTTCTACGCCACCTGGCTAAACGACACAGGATCTATACTTCAGTTAGTAATTAACCTCTATTTTCTTTCTACTCTTCTAGTCCTAGCCGGAATTGATTGGGATACTTATCGTTTACCGGATATGTTCACTCTCCCATTACTGGTTATCGGTATTGTCACAGGTTTTGTTTTGCCGCATGGCCCTTTAGGGTGGGAAAGTCTCGGAACGGCCTTAGGCGTTGGCGGGGTATTTTGGCTGATTGCCTGGTACTATCCCGAAGGTATGGGCCTTGGGGACGTAAAGCTCATCGCTGGGTTAGGGGCTTTTTTAGGAGTGCCAGAGATATTTATTGCGCTCTTCATCGCCAGCTTTGTCGGATCAATCGTTGGGTTAATTATGATATCATTTCAGATGAAAACCTTCCGTGATCAGATTCCCTTTGGTCCTTATCTCGTTTTAGGGGCGTGGATTGCCTTCTTTTGGGGAGAGAAATTGATAGCTGTGTATACCACAATTGTTAGTTAGTAGTATTTTTGCTGGAGGACCGGCTTATGATCTCAAGGGTTCGTTGGAAAGTATGTGTAGAGATAACTGAGGAAGAGTTACGTTGGCTTTGGTGCTCTTATAAGGGTAGAGACGGGAGCACGGCAATTTCGGTTGAAAAGTTTGAGACGGTCCTTCTCCCTCCGGGGGTGGCCGTGCGAGGTAAGGTTAAGCAACCAGAGGTGCTCCATTTGATCGTGAAGAGGTACCTAGAGGAACGAAGAGCTGAGTTCAGATTGCCACACCAACTACAACTACGGATCGGTATGCCCCTTCAGAACCAATTTATTCGTGAGTATTCCCTCCCTTGGGTAAAAAAAGGTGATCGGAAGGGACTCGTCAATTATTTAGCTGAAGAAGAAATCCCGATACCCAAAGAAGAATTGATTTTTGATTATTTGATTCGTGAACAAAGAAGTTCTCCCCCTCGCTTAAACGTGACTTTAGCGGGTATAAGGAAGTCAGACTTTTTTTCTCTTATATCCTGTTTTCAAGCTGAAGGTCTCGAAATTGAGCAAGTTAGCTTTTCTCAATCAGCCTGGGGAAATGCTCTCAAATTCAACCCCCAGGACAATACCCTTATTCTCCGTCAAGTAGCTGGTCAGATGCTTGTCATTTACTATAGGGGGAGTACTCCAGAGATGATCCGGAGCCTATCTGCAGCTACTTATAGCTATGGGGAGGAAGAATGGGATAGTGAGCTTCATCGGATACTGCTTCATCTTTCCTTATATGACGAGCAAGTAGTGCTGCAAAGAATCCTCTGGGGTCAAGGTAATGAGACCGCCAAAGTGGGCAAACGAATCGGGGAATATCTGCGTCGTGTTCATGGACAAGAGCCGATTATGCAAGAGGTGGATGAAGCGTTCTATGCAGTATTTGACAAGGAACTGCTTCAAGCCATACCTTGCCCTGAGCCGGAAAGACTTCTAACTGCATTGGGAATAGCTCTTGATCAAGAGAAAAACACTCTCAATAATTTTTGGCGAGGGGAAAGGATTAAGAGAAAATCCTATCGAGTGAAGTCAATAGCTGTAGGGCTACTCTTGCTCGTCAATATAGCCGGCTTGGGCATGCTGGTATCCTCACAATACGCCTTAAACAGCATGCATAATAAAGCTACCCAACTAAGTGAAATGAAGGCATCCGTAGCTTTAGCAGAAGAACAACAGAGAGAGCAAGTGGAAGCTTGGCTAAGGGTTAAAAACAAATCGACCTCTATCGGTCAGGCAATGCAAGAATTATCATCTTTTAATCCAGTGGGAATTCGGCTTGAGCGGATGGAAATCAAAGGAGATACCCTACTGATGCAGGGAGTGGCTGCAGAATCGTTAGAAGTGCAAAAGGTATTTCAATATCTAGATGCTGGCGGATGGGGAAGTGTCGTGTTGAGCAGCTATCATGTAGCAGAGCAAATCCAAGTGGAGCACATGCCTATTCAATTCACTTTAAAGGCCGTGCGCCATGATTAAACCTTGGGCAAGAAGCATGAAACCGGCGAGAAGGATACTTGAAATAGCCCTTATCTGCCTATTGGTTGTGCTTTGCCTAATTAGTGGCAGGCTCTTGCTTAATTGGCTTGAATATAAGAGTGTTCTTGAAGAATCAGCTCCAGGTGAGTCCTTAGCTTCTGTTCAGAGTTCTGTCGAGAGATTAGCTGAAGATACCCCACGTCTGGAGGATTTATTGATGACTATCGATGAATGCGTGGAGATGTTCAGAACAGAGAATGTGAGTGTCCGCTCCTATAATTTAGAGGATATTCTTGAAGAAGGGACCAACTCATCCCTTCTCCATTCCGCATTAATTCGCTTTAAGCTCCAAGGTACCTGGCAGGGAATAGAGAAGGGGTTAATTCGAGTTGAAAGTATTAGGGACCAAGTCATTTGGGTGGAGGAGGCCAGTTTAGGTAAGGGAGGAGGAGAAGTTCTCCTAAAGATTTATTTTGTAGAACCTGACAACTTCTCTTCACCATAAGATGGGAAAGAGGGGGTGTATCCGTGGAAGAGTATGTGATTCAACCGGGAGATACCTTTTACCGACTTGCGCAGAGATGGGGAGGGACCTGTGCAGAATGGCAGGTAGCCAATCCGGGTTTAAATCCAGACTACCTGCAAACTGGTCAAAAAGTATACCTGCCTAGAATGACGAATCCCAGAGGTAACGAACAATATGCCATGATTACTCCACAGCAAGGGATCGAATATGCGGGGGATCATTTAGATGATGTTGAAATGGAGATCGAAGGAGTAAAATTCAGGGTAAAACGGATCGGCGAAAGTAAAATCCCTCATGAAATACATCTTATGATACCAAGAACAGAAATTCGCAAGGTTCAGCCTTACGGTGTTAATGGGCCTTGTGAAGTCCAGATTATGCTTAGCAATGTGAATATCATTCACTCGCCACGCTTAATGAGCGATCCACCTCGGACGATGTCCTCAAATGATGGTGGAATAAACCAAGGGAGCCAGGTGAATAATCGTCCAGGCAATGCTACTCCTGAACTCTCTCAAATCAGCGAACTTCGCTCAGATATCCGCCCAGAGCAGTCTGGCCTGTGATGAGAGCAAGCCAAATAAGCCAAATTTCAGGAAATCCTCGAAGATTAGAGCCGCGGCTCTATTCTTTTTGCGTTGTCCGAAAGTATAACTACGTTGTATACTTTCCTCCTGCATAAGTGCAACTAGGCTGTTGTCTTCGCCTGAGGCTAAGAAGTGCAAAGACAGTGTCTTCGGACACTAGCCAAGTTTTCGATAACTTTTTATTCATTCTACTAGTCGAATGAATAAAATTATGGTAAGATTTTGGGGTAAATGGCGTGATTTAAGGAAGTGAAGGTCATGGGAAAGCTTTGGGTGCTACATGGCCCCAATATGAATTTGTTAGGCAGTCGAGAACCAGACAAGTATGGGACGCAAACATTAGAGGATATAAATCAGGACTTGATCCAGAGGGCGGAAACTGCCGGTATTCCGATTCAAGTAGCTCAAACCAACTTTGAAGGGGAAATCATCCAATGGATCCATAGCATGGGTCCTGAAGATTTCTTAATTATTAATCCTGGGGCATGGACACATTATAGCTACGCAATTCGCGATGCGATTGCTAGCGTTCAGGTACCTACGATCGAGGTTCACCTGTCAAATATTCATGCTCGTGAAGAGTTTCGGAAAACCTCTGTCATCGCTCCGGTCTGTCGAGGACAAATCTCGGGCCTGGGAGGAAAAAGCTACAGTTTAGCTATGCAATATGCGCTTGACCTCTTGACACAGCAGGCTTAGCTGGTTCATTATATAGGAGACTTGCTTGTTCACAAGCCAAGTCGAGTTATCCACTGCGTGGACATAGGAGACTTGCATACTTAATTCGTCAGAGTTTTTGTCTTATCCAAGTAAAATCCTATCAACCGGGACAAGCTAATAATAAATATAATTGATAAATTAGGGGGATATTTTATGATTTCATCCAATGAGTTCAAGACTGGCGTTACAATTGAAGTGGATAATGATGTGTATACAATTGTTGAATTCCAACATGTTAAGCCCGGAAAAGGCGCAGCTTTTGTAAGAACAAAGTTAAAGAATGTGAAGACGGGCGGAATCGTAGAGCGGAAGTTTAATGCGGGTGAAAAAGTGCCTAAGGCACATGTGGAGCGTCGGGAGATGCAATACTTGTATAAAGATGGCGACTTTTATGCGGTAATGGATAATGAAAGCTATGAGCAAACCTCCTTAACTGATGCTCAAATAGGTGACGGGGTAAAATACCTGAAAGAGAATATGAATCTGGGTGTGCTTTTCTTTAATGGTGCTGTCATCGGCGTTGATCTTCCTAATACGGTTGTGCTTGAAGTCGCTCATACGGAGCCCGGTGTTCGCGGCGATACGGCAACTGGCGGATCTAAGCCTGCTACATTAGAGACAGGTGCAGTGGTTCAAGTGCCTTTCTTTGTTAACGAAGGCGAAAAGCTGATTATCGATACTCGAACCGGTAACTATGTTCAAAGGGCATAAATAGTATTTAGAATCATAACTCCTCCTTTCGGGAAACCTTTTGTTAGAAAAGGTCTACCGGAGGAGGTTTTTTATTTTATGAAATTAAGTGTCATTCCCCTAGGGGGAACTGGTGAGATCGGTAAGAATCTCTTGGTTTTTGAGTATGGTGATTCCATAATCGTCATTGATGGTGGAGTTAAGTTCCCTGATGATGAGTTACTGGGCATTGACCTAGTGATACCGGATATTACCTATCTGGAAAAACGCAAGCATAAAATTCTTGGAATATTTATTACCCACGGACATGAAGATCATATTGGTGGACTGCCGTTTATCCTGCCCAAATTACAGGTTCCGGTCTATGGCACGAAGCTAACCCTAGGCTTGGTGAAGGCGAAGCTAAGAGAACGGGGAGGGTATCCCGAAGATAAATTTAGAGTCATCAATCCCGGTGAACCGATTAAAGCCGGCGACTTCGAAGTAGAGGCCTTTCGGGTCACTCATAGTATCCCGGATGCTGTGGGTTATGGTATATTGACTCCTATCGGCCGTGTCATTTATACGGGGGACTTTAAAGTGGACTACACCCCTATTGATGGTCAAGAAATGGATCTAGGGAAGCTATCTGCCTGGGGCCAAGAAGGTGTGCTAGCCTTGCTCTGTGATTCCACGAATGCTGAGCGCAGCGGCTCGACCCTTTCGGAGAAGGTCGTCGGAAAGACTCTCATGGACGCATTCTCCAGAGCAGAAGGGAAAATTATCATGGCTACCTTTGCTTCCAACGTTCACCGGATCCAGCAAGCCATTGAAGCCGCAGCCATTTTGAAACGAAAAATATGTGTGGTTGGTCGGAGCATGGAGGCGGTGGTAGCCACGGCGCGAGATTTAGGCTATCTGCATCTTCCTGATCCGGAAATATTGATTGATGCCAGCGATGTTAATGAGATTGCTCCTTCCCGTTTACTCATCTTAACCACAGGCAGTCAGGGTGAACCGCTAGCAGCACTGACGCGGATGGCCACTGGAAGTCATCGTCAGGTGAATGTTTCACAAGGAGATACTGTGGTGATTTCGGCAACACCTGTTCCGGGAAATGAAAAACTTATTGGCAGGACCATCAATCACCTTTTCCAAATTGGTGCGGATGTGATCACAAAGGATATGGGTTTGGTACATGTTTCAGGTCATGCCAACCAAGAGGAAATTAAACTAGTTATCCGCTTAACACGACCCAAATTCTTAATTCCTCATCACGGTGAAGTGCGTCATCAGGCGGCATTTCGTAAGATCGGCAATCTAATGGGCTATGATGACAAAAAGATTGCCTTGACTCAGATTGGATCTCGAGTATTGCTTGATAAAGGGACGATGGAGCTGGCAGATCGTGTCGAATCGGGAAGTGTTTTTGTGGATGGGCTGGGCATCGGCGATGTTGGGCAGATTGTCTTGAGAGATCGTCAACAGCTCTCTCAAGATGGGGTGGTTGTCGTGGTGGCAGCACTCAGCAAAGGATCGCCGACCACCTTGGTATCGGGGCCTGATATTATCTCTCGTGGCTTTACCTTTATGAAGGAAGCCGAAGAGTTAGTGGAGGGGGCGAAGAAAATTGTGGTAGCCAGTATTGAGACACAGATTGGCAGAGAGCGCTGGGAGTGGGGAGTGCTTCGAGGGGGTATCCATGAATCCCTTAGTCAATACCTCTGGGATAGAACCCGCAGGAGACCGATGATTTTGCCTGTTCTGCTTCAGTTTTAACATCTGCATACCAAAGAGATTGGATTGTCCTGAAAGGAGGTCATCTAATCTCTTTTTTATTGTCTAATTTTAGGCTGGTTAAGTTCTTTGAAAAACTTGGCTGCGCATGTCTAAAAACCTGCCTTCGGACATACCTTTTTACAAAGGGGGACAACACCGTGTCGCTGCATTATACTTTTCATCCCATCAACTCTAATCCAGAGCCAAAGCGCCAAGGGAAAGGGACTGTGAGTCAGACTCAGGATAACCTCAGCCACTGGCTTGGTGAAAAGCTGGCTAATATTCTGTTGCAGGTTCAAGGAATAACGTTCAAGGACATTGAAGAAATCCGGCTGCGCATAGATAGACCTTTTTTACTCCTGGGTAACCATAAAGAAGTTTTCATTGATGAACAGGGAAGCGCGGTTCCGCCGGAAAAGGGATATCGAATTCGGCGGGAAGATATTTTACAGGCCTTAGAGCGCATGACTCAAAGCTCTCTCTATGCTGCCGAAGAAGAGATGAAACAGGGATTTATTACCTTACCCGGAGGTCATCGAGTCGGAATCACAGGTGAGGCTATTCTAAAGCAAGGCCAAGTCCAAACCTTAAAGCATATTTCAGCCTTAAATATTCGAGTAGCTAAGGCCGTCGAAGGAAAGGCGGAACATATTCTACCGAAGCTTCTCAGTAGAGACGGATCACTGTACCATACCTTAATTCTTTCACCCCCAAGGGCAGGCAAAACCACCCTTCTCAGAGATCTAATCCGAAAGATTAGCGACGGTAGTCCCGCTCTCCATACTCGGGGACAGACGGTGGGAGTGGTGGATGAGCGAAGAGAGCTTGCTGGTATGTGGCAGGGTATTCCTGCTTATGATCTAGGCTATCGCACCGATATTCTCGATGGCTGCCCCAAACGCATGGGAATCAATATGCTGATTCGCTCGATGTCTCCCCAAGTGATTGCTGTCGATGAATTGGGACATCCGGAAGATGTGGAGGCGGTGCTGGACGCTTTGCGAACAGGTGTGAAAATTTTAAGTACCGCTCACGCTTCAAATTTAGAAGAAGCGTTAAGCCGTCCTACCTTAAGGGTCTTGTTTGAAGCAGGAGTCTTCGAGCGGGTCGTGGTCCTCAGTCGCCGCCATGGACCTGGAACGGTGGAAGAGGTTATCGTTTTACATCAAGAGCAGGAATGCCATCGGGGTAAAGTAAGGGAGGGATAATCTGTGATTTGGGCTGGAGCCTTCTTATTGATTATAGGCTGCGGATGTCTTGGACTCTACCGAGCTGCACGCATTCGCAAGCGACCGGCGGAGTTAAGGGAGTGTCTGACCGCCCTTGCCCTTCTCGATACTGAAATTTATTGGGGAAGTACGCCTTTGCCAGAGGCCTTTGCGATTTTAAGGGAACGAACGGATGGGGTATGGTCGGTTTTTTTTGCAGAACTCTCTGAGCGGCTGCAAAAGGGTGAGGGAGCCAACTCCGCATGGAATGCTACTATCGACCATCAGTTGCCTCACTTTTGCCTTAAGTTCGGAGATTGGCAGGTGATCAAAGATGTCGGCAAAGGTCTGGGACGATCGGATCGCCAAGAGCAGCATAAGCATATTGAGCTTGTGAAACAGCAGATTTCCTTAGTTAAGGAACAGGCAACCCAAAGCTCTGAGAAACAAGCCCACATGTGGTCCTATCTCGGATTCTTGGGTGGAATCGCTGGTGTTCTCTTCTTAATTTGAGCAGATGGAGTGGATAGTATGGATTTTTATATGGTCATGAAAATCGCGGGAATCGGGCTCCTCGTGGGAGTTCTTGTTATGGTCCTCGAGCAGGCCAATCGCAAAGACATCGCTCAACTCACAGTTTTGGCAGGGGTCGTTGTCGTCCTTTATATCGTTGTTCAGGCCGTGGCCGATCTGTTTAACCTTGTACGCAGTGTATTTCAGATCTATTAGGGAGGTCTGAATGTGGAAATATGGCAAATCGTAGGAATTGCTTTAGTAGCCGCCATTCTCGGGGTTGTACTCAAACAGGTGCGACGAGAAATTGCCCTCCAGCTATCCATATTAACTGGAGTCATCATCTTCACCCTGATCCTAGACAAAATAAAAATTATCATCGACTTGCTACAGAACTTGGCTGATCAGGCAAATATCAGCTCCTATTACTTAATAATTGTCCTGAAGATTGTCGGGGTCGCCTACCTAGCTGAATTCGGTGCCGATATTTGCCGGGATGCGGATGAAAAAGCTCTGGCGACAAAAATTGAGATCGCCGCTAAAGTGGGGGTTTTAGTTCTGGCCATTCCGATTATCGTAGCGATACTGGAGTCTATTATGCGACTCTTGCCGTGAGGTGAAAAAATGCAGCGAATTAAGCGAGTTTTATTTATCGTTCTTCTCTTTTTTTTAATCGGCAGTGGGACAACTTCTCTGAGAGTTGAGGCCGTAGGGCAAGATAGTCAAGATAGTATCGAGATTAACTCCATTCAGATCAATCCTATTGAAGTTAAGGTGAATGGGAACGGTGATCAGGAGGAAGCTGTCTCTCCACCAGACCTTACTCAACAAGTGGATTTGACCGAGATCCGAGGATTCTTAAACCAAATCGATCGGGATGTCCAACAGGCTATACCTAACTTTTCCTTATCAAAGATGTTTGATGATTTGCGTCAAGGAAAGATCAGTCTTAATCCTGTGGAGCTAGGTAAGTCCTTATTGACCTTGTTGGGAAAGGAAATCCTGGTGAGTGCCCCCCTCATTGCTAAGCTCCTGATCTTGGCCGTATTAACGGCAGTTCTCCAGCAGCTTCAATCCGCCTTCAACGGTGGAGTGGGGAAGATGGCGCAAGCCCTTGCCTTTTTGATGCTTATGGGAATAGCCCTTGCTACCTTCCAGATGGCCATGGACGTAGCGTACACGGCCATCCAATCGATGACGGGATTCATGCAGACCCTTCTACCGGTGATGATGACCATGTTGGCGGCCATGGGTAACCTGACGACAGCGGCCTTGTTTAAACCGATAGTTTTGGGGAGCCTAGCCTTCCTAGCAACCTTAATTAAAACAGTAGCGCTACCCCTCTTCTTTTTGGCAGCGGTTCTCAAGCTCTTTAATCATATTTCCAGCGAATTCAAACTCAGCAAGCTAGCGGGGTTGCTAGAGTTCACCGGTAAATTGAGTTTGGGATTGATCTTAACTGTTTTCATTGGCGTGATGACAGTTCAAGGGGTTACCGGTGGGGTTGCTGACGGAGTCGTCCTACGCACGGCTAAGTATTCGGCAGATTTGATTCCTGTCGTTGGTAAATTCTTTAAAGACGCTGTGGAATTAGTGGTCACCTCTGGGCTCTTGCTTAAGAATGCTCTAGGAATCGTAGGTATTATCGCTCTTGCCTTAATCTGCTTGGGCCCTGTGGTTAAATTGGTGGCGATGATTCTTGTGTTCAAAATATCGTCTGCCCTCATTGAGCCCCTTGGACAGACGGAATTAGCGGATACCCTCCAAGAAATGTCGAAGAGCCTAATTTTCATCTTCGCTTCCGTAGCGTCAGTAGCAATCATGTTCTTTATGGCCATAGTTGTGGTGGTTGGCTCCGGCAATCTAACCGTCATGCTTCGCTAAGGAGGTGAAGTTATTGGAGAGTATACAAACTGTGGTACGTAACTTAGCAATTATTCTGCTTTTGGCGAGCTTTTTGGAGATGCTACTTCCTTCTAAATCCATGAAAGGCTTCGTCAAACTAGTGATGGGCTTGTTTGTCATATCCGCTATCCTAACTCCGCTTACCTCGCTTATGGGGATGACAATGGAAACAGGAATTCCTGCCTGGACGGAGAACGCCGCCCAAGAATTGCCAGTCCTCGCCTCAGGTGAAGATGGTGAAGTGATTGGAACCAATGCGGTACAAGAACAGTATAAAACCATCATTGTCAATCAAATTAAAGCTTTAGCAGTGGGGATGGAGGAAATAAAGAGCATTCAGGTCAACGTAGAATTAGCGTCCGGGACAGGGGGGCTGACTGACATACCCCGAATTGAGCAGATTTTTATTCATATTTACCGTGAGGAGCAGGGGGTTCGTCCCATTGAAGAAGTTGTTATAGAAATGAATGAATCAAAGAGTGATCGGGAGCCGATGCTCTCAGATGCAGCACAGGAGTATCGAGCTAAAGTAGCTACTTTTATGCAGATTCCTGTTGAACAAGTTCACATCACAGAGGAATAGATTTTTCCAAACTCTAGGTTATACAAAGGAGGAATATTGTATGGATCTTTTTAAAGATATCCAACCTAAAATCTTGATACCGGCCGTAATCGTGGTGCTTGCAGTATTCATGATCTTTTACGCGAAGAGTGGCAGTAACCCGGTACAGCCTATGAACCAGGTCGTAGAGACCGATACTCCGGAAGTCACACGAATTACGACTTTGGAAAAAGAAATGGAGAAAAAGCTAGTGCAAAATCTTCAGCAGATGACAGGCGTAGGAAGTGTTCAGGTTTCTGTGACCCTAGCCTCTAGTCTACGGTCAGATTATGCCACCAATGGCAGTGTCACCAAGAAGACCACGAAAGAGTCAGATAAAAATGGCGGTACGAGAGAATCCACGGAGGTCATTGAAAATAATCAACTGGTTATGCCCAATGGAGCTGCTCAACCGGTTATTGTTATGGAGGAACGACCTAATGTAGCCGGTGTTCTAATTATTGCCCAAGGAGCTAGCGACCCTAAAATACGCGAAAATATTCATAACGCAGTTCGAACCTTATTAGATATTCCTTCAGACAAAATCAATGTCCAGCCGATGGGAGGGGTATAAATGAGAATCGTCACCCTCAAACGTTGGGGCAATTTTACAAAAAGACAAAAGGTGGGATTGATGGGTGGGGTTCTCTTAGCTTGTCTGGTCATAGGGACACTCTGGGGTGTAACGCGAGGTAATGAGCCTTCTAGCCTCCCCAGTCAAGAAAGTTTGCCTGTCAATGCACACCCTGAAGCGCAGGTTATTGATTTTTCAACAGAGAAGCTTAAGGTGTTGCCTCAAGGGGAAGATTATTTTGTTAATTACCGGCTTCAGCGGGAAGCCTCTCGCCAAGAAGCTAAGGATATGTTAGCCCCACTCCTCAATTCCAACGTCGAGAAGACAAAAGCAGAAACCCAAGAAAAATGGTTGCAGCTCACGCACAAAATTGAAAAGGAAGAGCAGATTGAAAATCTCCTCAAAATAACTGGAATCCAGGATGCAGTTGCTGATTTAGGGAATAATGAAGTTGCAGTCATCGTTTTTGCTCCCCAGCTAAATTCTGAAGAAATCAAATTAATCCAAGATGTGGTTTTGAGGGTAACCGATATGCCTAGGGAATACATCCGAATTTCTTATCGTTATTAATCCAGTTAATTCTTCTCTGCATGATTATTCTTCGCAAGAAAACTCAGGCTCCTCTCGATATTCATATCTTTTCTAATAAAAAATACAGTATTCTTTTCTGTGATATTGTATACTTCACGTTGTTTCATTGAAAAAGAAGTACCAGTTTCATATAATAAAACATAATCTGGAAAAGATAATGTATTTAGAGAATAGAGAGGGGTTATGTTGGATGAAACCGGTCAGAATTACAGATACGACACTGCGCGATGCGCATCAAAGCCTTTGGGCAACCCGGATGAAAACAGAAGACCTAGTCCCTATTCTTGCTGAATTGGATCAGGTGGGATATCACTCCCTCGAGGTGTGGGGAGGGGCGACTTTCGATGTATGCCTGCGTTTTCTTGGGGAAGACCCTTGGGAGAGGTTACGCACGATCAAAAAGCATGTAAAAAACACCCCTCTGCAAATGTTGCTTAGAGGGCAATCGTTAGTCGGTTATCAACATTATCCGGATGATGTGGTTCGTGAATTCGTTCAACTCAGTGTCAAGAATGGAATCGATATCATTCGGATTTTCGATGCGCTCAATGATGTGCGCAATATGATTGTCCCCATGGAAGCCGCTAAAAAAGCCGGGGCCCATGTTCAAGCTTCTGTGGTGTATACAATCAGTCCTGTGCATACCCTAGAGCATTATTTAGAGACGGCTAAGGCTCTTGTGGACTTGGGAGCGGATTCTATTTGCATCAAAGATATGGCTGGACTACTCACTCCTATACGAGCTTATAAATTAGTGAGTCTAATCAAGAAAGAGTTGGGGGTTATGGTCCAACTCCATACCCATTATATTGGCGGAATGGGAACCATTGCCTATGTTAAGGCGGCCGAAGCAGGTGTCGATGTTATCGATACAGCCAGTGTTCCCTTAGCTTTCGGGGCCAGTCAACCCCCAGTGGAGCTTGTCGTCCGAGCTTTGCAGGAATTTGAATTTGCACCACAATTGGATATCCCACAGCTGTTTAGGATTGCCAATTATTTTGAGGATTTGCGCAAGAGCCGTGGCTTTGAACGGGGAATCACCCGCATCTCGGATATGCGCGTATTTGAGCACCAGGTACCAGGAGGAATGATTTCTAATCTTGTCTCACAATTAGAAGAACAAAAAGCTCTCAATCGTATTAATGAAGTGCTTGACGAGATACCTCAAGTTAGGGCAGAATTGGGTTATCCACCTTTGGTAACACCAACCAGCCAAATTGTTGGGACTCAGGCTGTTTTAAATGTGTTAAGCGGGACAAGATATAAACTAATACCTGCAGAGGTTAAGGCTTATGTTGGCGGGCTCTATGGAAAACCTCCCGCTCCGATAGATCCTGATATTCAACAATTGATTATCGGTGATGGTGAAGTTATCACAGTCCGACCTGCAGATAAATTAGCACCAGGTCTTGAAAAAGCAGAGCAGGAATGCAAGAATTTTGCCCGTTCTCGAGAAGATGTCCTGAGCTATGCCTTGTTTCCGCAGGTGGCAAAAAAGTTCTTTGTAGAAAGAGAGAAAGGAATAACGGCTTCTGATAAGAATCCGGTCATCCTTGCTCCGAAGGAGGATTCCAAATTGGATTTAAAAGAAATAAAAGAGCTTATAAAGCTCATTGGGGACACCGATATTACTGAGCTGAACCTAGAAAGCGAAGGAGTTAAGGTTTCTATTAAAAAGGGAAATGCTCCACTGCCAGTAGGTGCTCTTCCGGTCATGGCTTCTGTTGCGGAAGTGAATGCTCAACCTGCGCCAGCTTTGGTTAGCGCTACAGCAGGAAAAGCCTCTCAAGGGGCTCAGGAGGCAGTTGTTGCTTCTGCGAAAAATGTTCAATATATCAAGTCGCCCATGGTCGGCACCTTCTATCGTTCACCGTCGCCTGATGCCTCGGTCTTTGTCGAGTTAGGGCAGATCGTTAAGGCAGAAGATACTGTTTGTATTATTGAAGCCATGAAGCTAATGAATGAGATCGAGGCAGAAATCAGCGGTAAAATAGTCGAAATTCTTGTAGATAATGGTCAACCTGTAGAATTTGGGCAGCCACTGTTTGCCGTTGAAGCATGAGGAGATAAGCATGTTTAAGAAAATATTAATTGCGAATCGGGGAGAAATTGCCTTGCGGATCATCCGCGCTTGCCGTGAGATGGACATTGAGACCGTGGCAGTTTTTTCAGAAGCGGATCGCGATGCTATGCATGTCCGTGAAGCGGACCAAGCCATATGTATCGGTCCCCATCCTTCAGCGAAAAGTTATTTAAATATCCCGAATATTATCAGCGCGGCCGAACTCACCGGTGTGGATGCCATTCATCCCGGTTATGGTTTCTTATCCGAGAATGCTCGTTTTGCGGAAATCTGCGAGTCCTGTGGTATAACCTTCATTGGACCATCTCCTAAGGCTATTGAGACCATGGGGGATAAAGCGACAGCCAGAAAGACCATGATTGAAGCAGGAGTACCTGTGGTTCCCGGCTCCAAAGATGTCATCACCGATGTGGAATCTGCCTCCACGATCGCCAAGGAGATTGGTTATCCGGTCATGATCAAAGCCTCGGCGGGAGGCGGGGGCAAGGGTATGCGTATTGCTCAGAATGCTAAGGAGCTAGGCAAGTCTATTCAAGCTGCTCAAAATGAAGCTCATGCCGCCTTTGGTAATTCAGAAATCTATCTGGAAAAATATGTGGAGGAGCCTCGACATATAGAATTTCAAATCCTTGCCGACAAACACGGCCATGTCATCCATCTTGGGGAAAGGGATTGCTCCCTACAAAGACGAAATCAAAAACTGCTGGAAGAGGCACCCTCCAGTGCCCTAACTCCCGAGCTACGGCAAGCCATGGGGGATGCAGCAATTAAAGCTGCTAAGGCGGCTAATTATTCAAGCGCTGGAACCATCGAATTCCTTTTAGATAAACATGGAGATTACTATTTCATTGAAATGAATACGCGAATTCAGGTAGAGCATCCCGTTACAGAATTGGTGACAGGAATCGATCTACTGAAGGCTCAGATTCGTGTCGCGGCTGGAGAGCCCTTAGGTATTCAGCAGGAGGATGTCCAAATCCGCGGCTGGGCTATGGAATGTCGGATCAATGCCGAAAACCCGGATAAGAACTTTATGCCCTCCCCAGGAACCATCGAGTTTTATCATCCACCGGGTGGGCCAGGAGTTCGGGTGGACAGTGCAGTATACCAAGGATATACCATCCCGCCCTACTATGACTCCATGGTGGGAAAGCTCATCGTTTGGGGAGCGGACCGCGAAGAGGCTATCCAACGCATGAAGCGGTCTCTAGAAGAATTTTATATTGAAGGAATCCACACCACTATCCCTTTCCACCTCCGAGTGCTGGATAATGCCTTCTTCCGTAGGGGAGAAGTCTATACCAACTTTATTCAACGGCGGATTTTAGGGGAATAGCGGATACATTCACCTTTGCCAGTAGGGTATTCTTTTGTTATACTATTAGAAAGTATAACGTATGGCAAAAGATACATATGATTTTAATATGTGGATATGAGGTGAAACTATGGAAAAGTCAGATATAGAGAATACACTGGGGACAATCAAGATCGCCGATGAAGTCGTGGAGATTATCGCAGGCTTAGCAGCATCCCAGGTGGAAGGTGTAGCTGGTATGAGCGGAGGCTTAGTTGGAGATATCGCTCAGATGCTCGTTCGCGGCAAGAACCTCTCGAAGGGGGTTAAGGTTGAAGTCGGTGAGCAAGAAGCGGCAGTGAATCTTTACCTCGTTGTGGAATATGGCGTATCAATACCTGAGGTGTCTTCGAAGGTTCAAGAAGCTGTCAAAGAGGCTATTGAAAGCATGACCGGGCTTAAGGTTATGGAAACTAATGTTCATATTCAAGGAGTTAACTTTCGTCCAGCTCCTGAAATTAAAGATGAAGAACTTCCGCGTTTAAAATAAGCTTTTGGTTACCCCCCCTGGACGACTAGGGGGGGTAACTAAATGTAAGGAGGTGGACAGGTTGTTAGGGTATAGTGTTGGCGCTCTTTTGGTGGTCATCGGCGTCTATATTCTTGCTCTTAGTACCGGGTGGAGTCTTCCTTATGATATTTTTATGGATGGGATGATATGGTTGAGGTCCAATACTTGGGAAGGTTTGATTGTTGCTACCTTCATTATCATTTTGGGAATACTACCTTTCCTAAGGCCGCGGAGGAAGATGCCGGATCATACTTTCCGGACCGTATCACAACTGGGTGAAGTCCGTATAACAGTGGATGCTCTCGGAGATATTATCGTGCGCAGCGCCCTAAACAAGAATGGGGTCCGTTTAGTCAAGCCCTTAATCAAACAGAGAGAAGATGGCTTAGAAATTTTCTTGGACTGTCAGTTTAGTCCCGAAGCAGCTATTCCAGAAGTTTCAGAGCAATTGCAAGCGCAAGTGAAAGAGGATATTGAGCGCTATACAGGGATTAAAGTTGCCGAGGTGAAAGTGCTGGTGCGTCGCATGGATGCTGATCCGTCCAATCGCCCAGCGCGAGTCCGATGAAGAGTTTCTGGACAGAGTTGGGAAACAAGATATCAAGTTTTTTTCTTTGGGCACTAGAAGAGCATCCTGGGAAGCTTTTGGGAACCCTCGCCGGCTTTGGACTAGGACTGCTAGTAGTTGTTTTAGGTTTTTGGAAAGCATTGGCATTGTCTTTATTTGTTTTCGTGGGCCTCACCTTAGGGAAGCGTCATGATGATCATAAAGGTCTATTTGACTGGATGAATCGGTTTTTCGGAAATTAAAGCCGGATGCTAAGGATGAATAAATTGACTTGAAGTATGGATTAGAAAGTAGCTAGGAGGAACCTATGAGCCGTAGATTAGCACGGGAAACCGCGCTGCAAGTCTTGTTTCAGCTTGATATGACAAAAGAGACCTTGGAGCTGAAACCTGTGGTTTGCAAATGGGCAGAAGAATTTGCTGTTCCGGAAGGAAGCATTCCTTTTGCGCAAGAGCTGGTAGAAGGAACACTTACCCACCAGAAAGCGATAGACGAATTACTGGATAAATTCTCCGAAGGTTGGCCCGTATCTCGAATGGCCAATGTGGATCGCAACCTTTTGCGTCTCGCTTGTTATGAAATTCTCCATCGGGAGGATATTCCTGGACGGGTGACACTTAATGAAGCGATTGAAATCGCCAAACGCTATGGCAGTGATGAATCGGGGAAGTTTATCAATGGCATTTTAGACAAGGTTGTCGAAAGCGTCAATAAAAGGGATGAAAAAGAGAATGGCACTCTACCTGGGAATTGACACAAGTGCATATACCACTTCCTTGGCGATTGTGGATGATCAGGCTGCACTAGTATATGAGAATAGGAAAGTCTTGGCTGTACCACAAGGTGAAAGAGGGCTCGCTCAGTCAGCAGCCCTTTTTCAGCATGTTCAGAACCTCCCTCAACTGGCGACTGCTGTACCTCAAGAATATTGGGGAGAAATCGCAGCAATTGGGGTAAGCACGGCACCGCGCCCTCTCAAGGAATCCTATATGCCGGTCTTTACCCCAGGGTTTGGAGTAGCCTCAGCCATGGCTGCGGCTCGCTGTATTCCTTTGGTGCTTACGAGCCATCAAGAGGGACATTTGGCTGCTGGTCTGATTTCTAGTAAGTTGAGCGGAACTCGCTTTTTGGCGGTGCACATATCTGGAGGAACTACAGAGCTTTTAGAGGTCCAACGCCAGTTGCCGGGCCAAATGGATATTCGAATTTTAGGAGGGACAACGGACTTGCATGCCGGTCAATTCATTGACCGAGTAGGAGTGCGTTTGGGATTGCCTTTTCCGGCGGGTAGTAGCCTAGAGGCGCTGGCTTCCCAAGCTAATCCTGAAGCTGCAACCTGGCTCCCTTCAGCTGTCAAAGGGTTTGAAGTAAGCTTCTCAGGCGTGGAGTCTGCAGCCCAACGTTTAATTGATCAGGGAAAGGAACCGGCAGACGTGGCCCGAGCAGTTGAAGGGTGTATTGTCAGAACCTTAACCAAATTGTTAAAGGCGGGAACGGAGAAAACCGGCATAAAGGAAATCCTCATTGTCGGTGGTGTCGCTTCCAACCGTTATATCCGTCAGGAATTGGAAAGAAGACTAGCTAAGGTCGGCAATTTTCACTGGGCATTACCGAATTGGAGCCGGGATAATGCCATCGGCGTTGCTGTGCTCACTTTAGAAAAAACAAAAGGAAATTTCATAAAGGCAGGAAATCTTACGAATCATATCGAATAATTAGAAAGTTATGTACTTTTTTAAAAAAGAAATCATGGGATAAGATTTAGGAGGTATGCACGTGTATCGGGTAGTAAAAAAGAAGCAGCTTGTTTCGGCACCCTGCATCGTCTTGTTGGAGGTCGAAGCTCCTGCAGTCGCGGCAAAGGTCGAACCAGGACAATTTGTAATGGTACGCATGGATGAACAATCCGAACGGATTCCGCTTACAGTAGCGGATTTTGATCGGGAAAAAGGTACAATTACTATCGTCATTCAAGATGTGGGGTATTCTTCAGCAATGATTAACTCCATGGAAGAAGGAAGCTTTTTCCTTGATTTTGTTGGTCCATTGGGAGTTCCTACGGAGATCGAGAATTATGGTACCGTAGTGTGTATCGGTGGCGGACTAGGCGTTGCCCCGGTTTATCCTATCGCTCGCGCCTTAAAGGAAGCTGGCAACACACTTATTTCGGTGATTGGCGCTAGAAGTGAGGATATTCTTATCCTTGAGGATGAGATGAGAGCTATTAGTGATGAACTGGTGATAGCAACAGATGATGGCACCAAAGGAGTTAAAGGCTTTGTAACCAATGGCTTGGAGCAAATCCTTGCCCAAGGAACAAAAATTGACGCTATCTGGGCGATTGGACCAGTCGTTATGATGCGCTCGGTTGCGAACTTTACTCGTCCTTTGGGCATCAAAACCATCGTAAGCATGAACCCGATCATGGTCGATGGCACAGGAATGTGCGGAGCATGCCGTTTAAGTGTGGGCAATGAGACCAAGTTTGCTTGCGTTGATGGTCCTGAGTTTGATGGTCATTTAGTGGATTTTGATTTGGCCATGAAACGTCTGAGTTTCTATAAAGATGAAGAAGAGCGTGCTAAAATTTCCAAAGACTGTGATTGCGGAAAGGGGGGGCAACACTAATGGCTTTAAAAGTACCCCGCCATGAAATGCCTTGTCAAGATCCACATGAGCGTGCACATAATTTTAATGAAGTTGCTTTAGGATATGCCTCAGAAACCGCAATTGAAGAGGCGCAACGCTGTTTACAATGTAAAAACCCCAAGTGTGTCCAGGGTTGCCCTGTTAACATTTCCATACCCGAATTTATCCAAAAAATCACTGAAGAAGATTACATGGCAGCTGCTGAAATCATCAAGAAGAGCAGCAGTTTACCCGCAGTATGCGGACGGGTCTGCCCCCAAGAGTCTCAATGTGAAGCGAAATGTATCTTAGGAATCAAAGGTGAACCAGTTGCCATTGGTCGTTTAGAGCGTTTTGTCGCTGACTATGAAATCAGCCAAGGCTGTAAGGTTCCTGAGATTCCGGCTCCCACGGGTAAGAAAGTTGCGGTAATCGGTGCTGGTCCTGCAGGACTGGCTTGTGCAGGAGATTTAGCGAAGGCCGGCCATAAAGTAACCGTTTTTGAGGCGCTTCATGTTGCTGGCGGGGTGCTTATGTACGGTATCCCTGAGTTCCGTCTTCCTAAAGATGTTGTGCAAATGGAGATTTGTAATTTAGAACCTCTGGGCGTAGAGATTCTCGTGAACCAAGTTGTTGGCAAAGTAACCTCTGTTCATGAGCTTCTAAGTCAGGGTTATGACGCAGTATTTATCGGGACGGGTGCAGGGCTTCCTAACTTCTTAGGCATCCCCGGCGAGAATTTAAATGGCGTATACTCAGCGAATGAATTCTTAACACGTACCAACCTTATGAAGGGCTACCGTTTCCCCGAATACAAGACCCCAGTTAAGATTGGCAAGAAAGTCGCCGTATTTGGCGCCGGTAACGTAGCTATGGATGCTGCACGTACTGCCCTTCGCTTAGGGGCAGAGGAAGTCAGCATTGTCTACCGTCGTTCACGGGCGGAAATGCCTGCTCGACATGAAGAGCTGGAGCATGCTGAAGAAGAAGGCGTCAAGTTCCAACTTTTGACTAACCCCGTATCGATCCAAGGAGATGAAAAGGGCGCTGTCAAATCCCTTACTTGTCTCCGTTATGAGTTAGGTGAACCAGATGCATCCGGTCGTCGCTCACCGGTCGCTATTCCTGGTTCTGAATTCGAAATCCCCGTAGATACCGTCGTTGTAGCGATTGGTCAGGGGTCGAATCCATTGGTAACAAAATCCACTGAAGGGTTAGACCTCAATAAGTGGGGCAATATTGTGGTTAACGAAGAGACCTTGGAAACTTCTATCCCAGGCGTATTCGCCGGTGGAGATATTGTTACCGGTGCCGCTACCGTTATCCTGGCGATGGGAGCCGGTAAGAAAGCAGCTGCTGGAATCAACGAGTATCTTAAAAAGAAGAACTAACTAAATCTAGGATTTCCTATGTTTATAGCAAGCCTTGTGAGTCAACACTCCTTGGCTTGTTTTCTTGTAGTATAGATTTTTGTGAAGCTGAATCTGCACCACTATTTTAGGAGGAAAAATTGCTCCCAAAGAAAGGAAATCGCAATCTGTATGGAGAACTATATAGGACAAGCTAAGCAATCTCCGGAAGTTTCAGAGGTGTAAATGAGAGGAGTGTGTTTTTTGGCTCAATTATTAGACGGAAAAGAGATTTCCAAAGTCTTAAAGGAAGAAATCAAGGAAGAAGTAAAAGGGTGGAAGGAACAAGGGATTAATCCCAAGCTGGCAGTGGTGCTTGTAGGGGATGACCCTGCATCTGTTGTGTATGCTAAGTCTAAACAGAAAGTAAGTGAAGGCTTAGGGATTGATTTCGAACTCTTCGTTCTTGCTGCTGACAGTGCGGAAGAAGAGATTTTGAGTCTAATTGATTCCCTTAACACCAACACCGCAGTACATGGCATTATGATCGAGCTACCTCTACCAAAACACATCTCAAAAGAACGTGTTATGGCAGCAGTCCGTCCCGATAAAGATGTGGACGGAGTTCATCCCATCAATCGGGGTTATATACTCAGTGGCGAAGAGGGCCTCTTCCCCGCAACGCCCCAAAGCTGTATTGAAATACTGCTTCGTTCAGGAGTTGAGATCGCCGGTAAGCATGTCGTTATCCTTGGCCGAGGAGAAACAGTAGGCAAGCCCTTGGTTTTTCTCATTCTTAAGCATAACGCCACAGTAACCATCTGCCACTCGAAAACTCCGGATCTAGGGGCGTTTACCCGTCAAGCGGATATTGTTATTGCTGCTGTAGGTAAAGCGAAGCTCCTGAAAAAAGATATGGTAAAACCCGGTGCTGTGGTAGTGGATGCTGGAATAAACGAGATTCCCGGTGGGATCTGCGGGGACGTGGATTTCGACGAGGTTAAAGAGGTTGCATCCCTTATTTCACCGGTACCGGGCGGGGTCGGCTCCTTAACCACAGCATTAGTCATGAGAAATGTCTTGAAGGGGATTGCTCTTCAGGGTAAGGAGGCAAAATAATGACTGACAACACTGTATGGCAGTGGACTACTGCGGAATTTTTAGCCCAATCCGCCAGCTCCGCTCCTACCCCTGGTGGAGGAAGCGTATCTGCTTATGTGGGGGCGCTGGCTGCTTCTATGGTATGTATGGTCGCGAATTTGACGATAGGTAAAGAAAAATATAAGGATGTTGAGCCTCAAGCTCAAGCTATTTTGGATAAAGGCCAAAAGGCGTTGGCTGACTTAAAAACTGGCTTAACCCAAGATATTGAGGAATTTTCGAATTTCATGGCTGTATTGAAGTTTCCTAAAGATACCGAAGAGCAAAAACAAGCCCGTTCGACTAAGATGCAGGAAGTGTTGGTCTCTGCGACAGATACTCCCTTAGGAATTGCCCAAAACTGTTATCTGGTCCTTGAGCTGGCCCAAGAGCTTGCTCCCATCGGCAATAAAGGGGCGATTAGTGATGTGGGTGTAGCCGCCTATTTAGCCGAAAGTGCTCTTAAGGCCGCTATGTTTAGTGTGGATATCAATTTGCCTCAAGTTAAAGATATTGACTATCAAGACAAAGTTAAAGCTGAACGTCAACGACTCTTTGCTCAAGCAGAAAAGCTTAAAAATGAGATTGTGGCAGTCGTTCAAAGCAGATTATAAGATATTATTGACATATAACGCCATATTAAGGACCCACCGTAAAAATCCGCATCCTTTGCTGAGTGCGGATTTTTTATTGACAGTTGGTCTTTGGTTTTGTGTAGGTTAGTATCAATTTTATTTTAAATTTTCGAGTCGTAGAATTGACACCTCTGGACTGAAGGAGTATAGTTCTAATGTAATCATTAAAAAAATGGCGGGATGGTGAGTAAACTGGACGCAGGAGGGCCTAGTCGACCAAAATTGAATATTTTATTCGAAAATTGGGGTGTGTCCGGTTTAGAAGGGGAATTGTTGATTCAGCCGGCCACCTAAAGGGGGGAGCCGGATGCTCAAAATTTGCAAAAATGATGCTGGTAATTATCAAGAACTAACTTTAGATACCTTGGTGAAAGGATCCTGGATTCAGATGGTGAATCCAACCCCAAGGGAGCTCAATGCAGTGGCAGAAGCCACTGAAGTGCCACTGGATTTGCTCAAAGCGGCACTGGACGAAGAAGAACGTTCACGGATTGAGTTGGAAGATCATTGTATCTTGATTATTACCAATATCCCATTAATGATCAATGAAACGAATTATGATACGTTGCCACTGGGTATGATTATTACTGAAGATCACATTATTACGGTGTCTTTAGAGGATAATCCAGTGTTTAACGAATTCAATGCCGATAGCTGCCGAAGCTTTAACACAGGGAAGCGCACACGTTTCTTATTCCAGATTCTCTATAAATCTGCTTCTTATTACCTTAAATACTTGCGCCAAATCAATAAGCGCACCGATCAAATTGAGCTTGACCTGCGCACCTCCATGAAGAATCAAGAGATTTTTCAGCTGATGGACTTGCAAAAAGGCTTGACGTTCTTTACGGTCTCTCTTCGTTCTAACGGTGTGGTTATGGACCGCTTGTTGCGTTTACGCTCCAATAGCCAAAGCCAGCATTTGATCAAAATGTATGAAGAAGATGAAGATTTGTTAGAAGATGTTATCATCGAAAATAATCAGGCTATCCAAATGGTTGAGATGTACACCAATATTTTGGGAAGCTTGACCGATGCCTTCGCTTCGATTATTTCGAACAATTTGAATATGGTGATGAAATTTCTTGCTTCGATGACCATTATTCTGGCTGTACCGACGATGTTGGCCAGCTTTTGGGGAATGAATGTTGTGGTACCTTTCCGCGATAATCCTTACGGATTTAGCTTCGTGCTCGGTATAGCCTTTGTGATTGCTATGGTTAGTGCCATTATCTTATGGAAAAAGAAAATGTTCTAGTAGGGAGGGAAACCTCCCTTTTTGCTATACATCCTTGAAAATACTCACGCTACTTTGTATTATGGGGAAGAGGTGAAATATGTGCCGAAGATTTGGACGGTTACCGAACTAACTCGTGAAATAAGTCAGACTCTAAGTGAAAATCCAGATTTTATTAAGTGCTGGGTTAGTGGAGAAATATCTAATTATAAAAATCATCGCCCTTCTGGACATTGGTACTTTACCTTAAAGGATGAATCCTCGAGTATCAAGGGAGTTATGTTTCGTAGTCGTGCTGAACGGGTACGTTTCACTCCTCAGGATGGTATGAAGGTGCTCATTCAGGGAAGTATACGGATCTATGAGCGGGATGGAAATATCCAGCTTTATGCGGAAGAAATGCAGCCCAGCGGTGTGGGCGCACTTTATTTGGCTTTTGAGCAGCTTAAGGAGCGTTTAGCCCAAGAAGGACTATTTGACCCGGAACGCAAAAAGCCCATTCCAAGATTTCCCCGCCGCATCGGAATTGTCACAAGCCCGACCGGGGCTGCTCTTAGGGACATCATCAAAGTTATGGAACGACGTAATCCACAAATCTCTTGGATCCTTGCCCCTGCCGCAGTTCAGGGGGAACTCGCCCCCGGTGAAGTGGCACAAGCTATTGCTCGGCTCAATCGCCAGGCTCAAGTGGATGTAATTATCGTGGGTCGTGGGGGTGGATCACTGGAAGAGCTTTGGGCGTTCAATACGGTCGAAGTCGCTCGAGCTATTGCCGCCTCAGGCATTCCAGTGATTTCGGCGGTAGGACATGAGACGGATGTCACGATTGCAGATATGGTTGCCGATTTGCGTGCGCCGACCCCTTCTGCAGCTGCGGAATTGGCTGTTCCGCTTTGGATGGAATTGAAAGCCAATATAGCGCAATTGGAATCACGGCTGCGTAATAGCATGGCCTTACAAATTCATCAAAAGCGGCAGAGAGTAGACAGTTTAAAAAGTATTGGACCGCTTTCCAATCCTTTCTGGAGAGTGGATCAGAACCGCCAGCGCCTTGATGCCCTGAGTGAGCGCCTAGAGCAGGGGATGACTAGATTTGTTTCTGACAAAAATGGTATACTAAGGCTATTGGCTGCCAAGTTAGATTTGTTGAGTCCCTTAGCCATTCTCGGGAGAGGCTATTCCCTGACCTATGGCCCAAAAGGAAACGTTCTTCGCCATTCTGATGAAATCAATGTGGGGCAGCAGGTTCAAGTACGGCTACAGCAAGGTGCATTAACTTGCGCTGTACTGGCCAAGAGCTCTGATCCCAAATAAGTATAGAAATTAAAGGGGAATATAAGATGGAAGTTGAGAATAAGGAGTTAACTTTTGAAGAGGGAATCGAACAATTAGAGCGCATTGTTCGAGAGCTGGAACAAAAGGAAGTCCCTTTAGAACAGGCCTTGAATCTCTTTAGACAAGGCATTGAGCTTGTTCAAAATTCCAATAGTCTACTTGATCACGCGGAAAAACAAATGCAGATTCTCTTAGAGAATCCCAACGGAGAGTTGGAGATTCGGCCAGCAGATTTTCCTGTGGAAGGATGATTCGTTGATGTTTCAAAAGGATTTAGAAGCGCATGTACGACAGGTGGATTCACATTTGTTACAACTCTTCAGTGGAAATGGGATTCTCAGCGAAAGCATGAATTATTCTCTTGCAGCAGGAGGCAAAAGAATCCGACCCGTTTTAGCTCTGGCAGCTGCCAAAGCAGTGGGGGGAGACGAGGAATCCATTCTTCCTGCAGCCTGTGCATTAGAATTGATACATACCTATTCTTTAATCCATGATGATCTTCCAGCCATGGATGATGATGATTATCGCCGAGGTCGTTTGTCTAACCATAAGGTTTTTGGAGTCGGACAAGCGATTCTTGCCGGGGATGCTCTATTGACCTATGCCTTTGAGCTGCTAGCCCAATCCATTAACAGCGTGACGCCGGAACGCCAGCTTCGGGTCATCAGGGAAGTTGCTCAGGCCGCTGGACCGCAAGGCATGGTGGGTGGACAGGTATTGGATTTGGAGGCTGAAGAAAAAGTACTAGCACTAGCTGAGCTTGAACGGATACATCGTTTAAAAACGGGGGCCATGCTCGTGGTCGCTGCTCGCTTAGGCGCAATACTTGCCGGGGGAACAGAAGAAAAGATTGAGGCTTTGACTAGTTATGCACAAGCGATCGGACTTGCCTTCCAGATCAGAGACGATATCCTCGATATAGAAGGTGATAGTGAGAGTCTTGGGAAGCCGGCACAAAGCGATATTCGCCAACATAAAGCTACCTATCCATCGCTAATGGGCATAGAGGGTGCTAAATCTGAGCTTATGAATAAGATAGATGAAGCTCATGCTGCTTTGGAGACCTTAGGGGAGCGATCGAGCTTCTTGCATGATTTAGCAGATTTTATTGCTCAACGTAAGTTTTGAGGTGAAGCATGAGCATTTTTTCTGGAATCCTTGATAACGCTATACTGATTTCTGCAATGCTGGCTTGGCTTATTGCCCAAGTTTTAAAGGTTGTCATCAACTTTGCTATTCATAGAACCTTTGATGTGGGTTTTCTAGTCAGCTCGGGTGGATTCCCTAGCTCGCATTCGGCCACTGTCAGTGCTTTGTCAATTGGAGTGGGAAAATACTATGGGTGGAACTCTCCTATTTTTGCTGTGGCCGTGATTTTTGGCATGATTGTCATGTATGATGCAGCTGGGGTACGACGAGCTGCTGGTAAGCAGGCTGAAGTAATTAATCAGTTAGTTCAGGAACTTTATCAACAGATGTCCCATCTATCTCAAGAACGCCTGAAAGAATTAATAGGGCATACCCCATTTGAAGTGTTTGCCGGAGCAATTGTTGGAATCATAGTGGGGATCTTGGTGTAGAATGATTTGGAGGGTAACTGTTGGGATATAAGCGCAAAAGCTGGAAGCATATTCTATTTGTCTTCCTTCTTAGTTTTACATTAGCGGTCATTGCTAGCTTAGGAACCGAGATTTTAATGAGAAAGACCAATATAATTGTCGCTCTCACCCTTTTATTGGTTATTATTATTATCAATATTGGGTTTGATGTCATTGGGATTGCTGCCACAGCAGCTACGGAAAAGCCGCATCATGCGAAAGCAGCAAACCGGGTTCCTGGCGCTCGGCAGACGGTCTTTCTAGTTCGCCATGCCGATACAGTAGCTAATTTTGCTAATGATATTGTTGGCGATGTTACAGGTGCTTTGAGTGGAGGCATGTCTGCCTCTATTGTCTTAGACATGCTGAGGACGTACCCCGGCTTGGAATCACAGGAGATTTGGATAGATACTTTGATGATTGCCTTGGTGGCTTCCGTTACCGTAACCGGAAAGGCTCTAGGCAAAACTTTTGCTATCCAAAAAGCTGATGAAATTATGGCGCGAGTGGGATTTGTCATAGCACGTTTTGAAGAGCTGACGGGTTGGGTGTTTACAGATAAACGACGGAAGGGGGGGAAGCCAAGTGGGGATTCTCGAAAAGATTGATCAACCTAAGGATTTAAAAGGGTTGACGTATCCCGAACTTAAACAGCTTGCCCAAGAGATTCGAGAGGAAATGATTGATGTGGTCTCCACCAATGGAGGTCATTTAGCCCCAAATTTAGGGGTTGTTGAACTTACCCTTGCTCTGCATCGGGTCTTCGATAGTCCGAAAGATAAGATTATCTGGGATGTAGGGCATCAAAGCTATGTTCATAAATTAGTCACAGGGAGACAGAAGGAATTTAAGAGTCTGAGGCTCTATCATGGTTTATCCGGTTTTCCCAAGCGCGCGGAAAGTCCACATGATTGTTTTGAGACTGGTCACTCTAGTACATCAATATCGGCTGCAGTGGGTTTCGCCAAGGCAAGAGATCTTCGCCAGGAAAAGCATCAGGTCATTGCCGTAATTGGGGATGGGGCTATGACCGGCGGTATGGCATTTGAGGCATTAAACCATGTCGGACAGACAAAGACTAAGATGATTGTGCTCCTTAATGATAATGAGATGGCGATTGCACAGAATGTGGGGGCCATGTCCTCTTACCTAAATCGCCTGCGTACCGATCCTCGCTATGATCGGAGCAAAGAAGAGATAGAAAATCTGCTCAAAAGAATTCCCGGGATCGGATCAAAGATGGCAAAAGCAGCTGAAAAAGCTAAGGACAGCTTAAAATATCTTTTAGTACCAGGATTATTATTCGAAGAACTTGGCTTTACCTATCTCGGTCCTATCAACGGTCATGATCAAATAGCATTAGAACAGGTTTTTGAACAGGCAAAGTGCGTGAAGGAACCTGTACTTATTCATGTCTTGACTCAAAAGGGAAAAGGCTATGAGCCTGCCGAGCAAAACCCCTCGCTTTTTCATGGCGTAGGGCCATTTAATAAATTAACCGGTGAAATCCCTAAAAAGCCTGCTCCGCCTACCTATACGCAAATTTTTGGCCAGACCCTCTGCGATATTGCCGAAAAGGATCCACGGGTCGTAGCCATCACTGCTGCCATGCCCAGCGGCACTGGACTTAACCTTTTTGCTCAGAAGTTTCCGGAGCGCTTCTTTGATGTTGGAATCGCCGAGCAGCATGCCGTAACCTTTTCGGCCGCATTGGCTTTTGGTGGCATGAAACCTGTGATTTCTATCTATTCCACTTTTTATCAACGGGCCTATGACCAAGTTCTTCATGATGTCTGCTTGCCTAATGCCAATGTGGTGTTGGCTATTGACCGAGCAGGGGTGGTCGGTGATGATGGACCAACCCATCATGGCGTCTTTGATATTTCATTTCTGCGTGTGATACCGAATTTAGTCTTTATGGCTCCGAAGGATGAGAATGAATTACGCGATATGCTTTACACCTCGCTTAAGTATGAAGGACCGGTGGCCTTACGCTATCCACGTTCTGTGGGTCAAGGGGTAGATTTATCCGGGGAACTCGAGGAACTTCCCCTAGGAAAAGCAGAGGTTATTCAGGAAGGCAAAGATCTTACCTTGATTGGTATTGGTCCTATGGTCAATACTTGTATGGCTGCAGCCGCTGAGCTGCATCACCGTGGGGTGGAGGCCACTGTCATCAATATGCGCTTTTTAAATCCTTTAGATAAAGAGACAATTCTCCGCTTTGCCCGTCAGACTAAACGCATCATAACCGTCGAGGACCATATGCTTGCTGGCGGGATGGGAAGTGCCGTTATTGAAGTGTTAGCTGATGAAGGTTTAGCAGATGTGGTTGTCGAGCGTTTGGGTTATGATGAATTTGTGGATCAGGGAGCCATCTCTTTGCTTCATCAAGGTTATGGTTTGTCCGTAGCTGGCATACTAAAAGCAGCTGAGCGCTTAAAGGTTTTGCAAAGGATTGAGGGAAGAAGCAGTGTCTAAAGGAAAAGAACGACTGGATGTCTTGTTGGTTAAGAACGGATTATCTCCCAGCAGGGAGAAGGCCAAAGCCATCATCATGGCCGGGCTGGTCTTCAGCCAAGGACAACGGTTGGATAAGCCTGGTGTGGAATTGCCGGAAGATACTGTTTTAGAAGTCAAAGGAGATCCTTTACCTTATGTTTCACGGGGAGGATTAAAGTTAGAGAAAGCCCTTAAGGCCTTTCCGGTATCCCTAGACGGAGCTATCGTTGCCGACATTGGTGCCTCCACGGGAGGATTTACGGATTGTGCTTTACAAAACGGAGCAGCACGGGTCTATGCCATCGATGTGGGTTATGGACAACTGGATTGGAAACTGCGCACAGACTCGCGGGTTGTTTCTATGGAACGAGTTAATGCCCGGTATCTCGATGGGGATTCCTTACCGGAACCGGTTGATTATGTTGTTTCTGATGTTGCCTTTATCTCCGTCACGAAGATATTTCCGGCTATGCTGGAGATCCTCAAGGAGGAGGGGCAGATCATCACCTTAATTAAGCCACAATTCGAGGCAGGTCGGGAACATATCGGCAAAAAAGGGGTTGTTAAAGATCCCCAGATCCACCAATGGGTTATTAACCATGTCCTCGATGAGGCGGAAAAATGTGGTCTTGTGGTCAAGGGTTTGGATTTCTCGCCCATCCGTGGACCAGAAGGTAATATTGAATATTTAGCTTGGCTCCAGCGTGAACAGGATAACGGCATACCTTGGCGTGAACTCGTTCCCGAGATTGTTGAACATGCCCAAAAAAGATCGGAGTGAATTGTATGGATCGAGTCGGCTTGTGGATTAACCGTAGTAAACCCGAAGCTATAACCTTAGCCGAACATCTTACCCCTTGGTTTCAAGAGCGAGGATGGGAAGTCTATACTGATTGGGAAGAAATTATCGCTCAGAAGGTAAACTTTCTCATCTCCTTAGGCGGGGATGGGACTTTACTGGAAGCCTCCCGTGAGGCCGCTCCTTATGCACTACCGGTTCTGGGAGTGAATCTGGGTCGTCTTGGCTTCTTATGTGAAATCGAGCGTAACGAGGTCTTTGATGCTTTAACCAAGATTATTGATCATGATTATACGATCCAAGAGCGCCTTATGCTTACCGTAACTGTAACGGGACTGGATCAGGGTATAGATACCTTATATGTGTTGAATGATGTGGTGTTTCTAAGAGAGCCTTCAGGTGCTATGATAACCCTACAAGCAAATCTATCAGGAGAACCCTCAGTAAGATATCCGTCTGATGGTTTAATTGTATCCACACCCACTGGCTCCACTGCCTATGCCTTATCGGCAGGAGGACCTATACTGAGCCCCAATGTTGAGGCGATTTTAATAACCCCTCTGGCCGCTCATTCCCTATCGGCACGACCTATGGTGCTCTCTGCTAAAGAGAAGATAGATATTTTTTTGGCTCGCGGAGAAGAGTGCATCGTGAATTTTGACGGCTATCACCGTATGCTGATGAAGCAGGGTCAAATATTCCACATCGAGAGGGCTCCGATTGCCGCCCTATTAATTCGTTTGGGAAAAAGAAGTTTTCACCATGTGGTGCGGGAGAAATTAAAGGATCGCTGGCATGAGTAATCGAATTCAAGATATTCAAGGATTTCTTAGAATGATTCTTAGGACAATGATACAATCAGGAGACGTGGTTTTAGATCTTACGGCTGGACGGGGGAGAGATACCCTGTTTCTTGCTGAGCTGGTCGGGGAGAAGGGGATTGTCCATGCCTTTGATATTCAAGAGATTGCCCTTCAGGAGACGCAAAGGCTACTAAGTGAATACAGCCTGAAAGGCCGTGTTCACTTGCATCATTGCGATCACAGTCGATTATTAGAAAAGGTTCAAGAGCCTGTTCAAGCAGCCATGTTTAATCTCGGATATCTACCGGGGTATAATCAAGAAGTCACCACGCAAGCAACTTCTACTATTTCAGCCCTGACATCCGTCTTTCAATTACTCCGTAGAGGTGGTGTAATTGCACTTACTTTGTATCGTGGACATCCAGGAGGGATGGAAGAGGCTGTTGCTGTGGAAGAGTTTTTAAACGATTTACCACGGCGTCAATATAGTGTCTTGCGCGGAGAGTATACGAATCAAATCCCAAATGCACCCTACTGGATTTTGGTTCAGAAGAATAAGGGGGATACCGAATGAAGACCCGTCGGCAGATGAAAATCCAAGAGATTATTAATAACCAGCCTATACATACCCAAGAAGAGCTTGCTGAACGATTAAGAAAAGAAGGCTTTGATGTGACACAAGCCACTGTGTCACGAGATATCAAGGAGATGGGGCTAATCAAGGTTCCTACCTCGGACGACGATTATCGTTATGCGGTTCCCGGTTCAGCTCAACCTCTCAGCACTCCCGATCGACTCAAACGCCGGATGAGAGAGACAGTAGTGACCATAAATGACAGCGAAAATCTGATTGTTCTGCGGACGATTCCTGGAAATGCCCAGGCACTTGCCAGTTTAATTGATCATAGCAATTGGGAGGAAGTAATCGGTACGGTAGCTGGTGATGATACCATACTCTTGGTTGTCAAGCCAATCAGTGCTGTACCCCAAGTCCGAGGACGAATCGCTCAATTCATGGAATAGAGTTATTGGTCAAAGAGGAGATGGATTGCGATGTTAACAGAAATCCATGTAGAGAATTTCGCTTTAATGGAAGAGGTACAGTTGTCATTTTCGCGAGGTTTAACTATTTTTACCGGAGAAACAGGTGCGGGGAAATCCATGCTCATCGATGCTCTTGGCGTACTGCTAGGAGGAAGAGCAAGTGCGGATTTTATTCGCCATGGTCTGGATAAAGCCTGGGTGGAAGGGATTTTTGAGGAATGCCCTCCTGAGGTTCTCGCAGGTTTAGAGGATGCCGGTTATCCTCTCGAAGAAGGGCAGTTAATTCTTTCTCGAGAGATCAATCGCAATGGCAAGAACAGCTGCCGTGTTCAAGGAAGAACGGTTCCCTTAACACTTTATCGAAACTTGGTCCAAGGCTTAGTGGATATCCACGGACAGATGGAGCATCAATCACTTTTTAACCCTGATAGTCATCGCGGCTTGCTAGATGCTTTTGGAGGGGAAAAACAGTTGGAGCTCTTAGACCAGGTTAATAAGCTTGCCCGAGCTTATCGGAGTCTTATACAAAAAGAACAGCAGCTTATGCGCAGTGAAGCTGATCGAGAGCGGCGTGAGGATATCTTACGCTTTCAAATTGATGAGATCACAGCCATCGCCCCCCAACCTAATGAAGAAGAGACTTTAGTACAGGAAAAGAAGCGTTTGGCAAATTCGGAAAAGATCATGGGCTACATTGGGGAAATGTATGCTTTACTATATGAGGGTGGTGGCCAGCAGTCCTCCGCCTTAGATCTAATAGGTCGCAGTCGGAAAGCGTTACTGGATCTTGTCCGCTATGATGCTAACTGTAGTCACATGCTCGAGCCCATGGACTCTATCTATTACACAATCGAAGATTTAGCCTCCCAAGTGAGTTCGTACCGAGATGGATTCGATTTCAATCCGGGGCGTTTAGATGAAATTGAAGACCGCTTAATTCAATTGCAACGTTTGCGAAAATATGGTCATACGGTCCAAGAAGTTCTCCACACGAAAGATGAAATGCTGCAAGAGCTTCATACCATTACGAATCTACAAGAAGAGCTGGGAGCCTTACGTCGCGATCGAGAGAACATCCTAAGGGACTACGAACAGAAAGCTGAGGAGTTAACTCTGGCACGATTGGGAGTAGCAAAACATCTAGCTGAAGGTCTCAAAGAAGAATTGGCCGACTTAGGTTTGGAGAAAAGTAGTTTTGAAGTGAAGCTTACTCCTGTTCATGAACCTCAGGTAGGTGGAGCAGAGGAAGCAGAGTTCTATTTTTCGGCAAATCTTGGGGAACCTCCTAAGCCCCTAGCAAAAGTAGCTTCCGGCGGAGAAATGTCACGTCTTATGTTAGCTTTGAAAAGCCTTTTATCCAAAATCGAAAGCGTTAGCACCTTTGTCTTTGATGAAGTGGATAGCGGTGTTGGTGGGCGAACGATTCAAAAGGTTGGCGACAAATTAGCAAAAATTTCCGAAAACAAACAAGTATTTTGTATAACCCATGCCGCGCAAGTGGCTGCTTTTGGTGATCATCACTTTGGGATACAAAAAGAAATTAGCAATGGAAGAACCAGAACTCGCATTCAACAGCTTTCTGAGGAGGAGCGTATTCATGAATTAGCCCGCATGTTAGGGGGAGGGGAAGAAGCCATCGCCCTCGAGCATGCGCGAAAGCTCAGGAAAAATATTTATTAATTTTATTATAGAAATGAATTATTATGGGGATTTTATAGATAGAAGGTGAATTTGGCCTTCTATTTTTTTATTTGGAAATACAGAACGTAATTGTCAGGATGAAATGAATTCATGATGGTTAATTTAGTATTAGGTTCCGTAAAAAATAAAGAAAAAGAGAAAGGAAGAACATGGGGAGACAAAAAGACGGAGGGTGATAAGAGAGTGAAAACGAAGAGAGCCATGGTCTTCGCCAGTGTTCTTCTCTGTACCTTTCTCAGTCTTAATCCAACGCTTCATCAAATGGCACAACTGCCTAAACTCTATGAATCCAGCAGTCATGTTCTTCCACCACTCACGGGAATGTTCGCCAACCTAATTGTTACAGAAGAAGTCAAAGCAGCCGAGACGGATGTGAATGCGGTCATGGCTGCTCACTCGAAAAACCCCGAAGTTATCCAAGTAACCTACAAGCTTTTTGGATTGATACCGCTGAAGTCTAGCGCCGTAGAACTGATGCCCGATCTTAAGCTTTTACCTGGTGGACAATCGATTGGGGTAAGCCTGCAGGCCAAAGGCGTTATGGTGGTTGGACAGGCTGCAGTGCAGAATCAAGAAGGTAGATTGGTTTGCCCAGCCAAAGATGTAGGAATCGAAGTAGGGGATGTCATCTTGAAAATTGATGGCCAAGAAATGTCTAGTGATCAGGATGTTGCCAATGCGATTCATCGAGCCGGTAAGAAACAAGGTTTTTCGGAAATTCTTATCAGCCACAATGGTCAGCAAACTCAAAAACGGGTGACAACAGTTCTCTGTCCTGAAACTGATCGTTATCGAGTAGGACTCTATGTGCGCAATGAAGCCGCAGGTGTCGGCACACTTACCTTCTATGAACCAAAGAGTAGCCAATATGGTGCATTAGGTCATGTCATCAACGATGTAGATACGAATCAAAGGATTGAGATCGTCAATGGAAATGTGGTTGCTTCGACAATATACGCTATTGAGAAAGGAAAACGAGGACATCCAGGAGAAAAGATCGGTTCATTCGTGAATCAATCAAGATTCTCGGGCAATATCAAGAAAAACACAGTCTCGGGGATTTTTGGTTCCTTAGAAGGAGAAATTGGCAATCCTTTCTTTAGTGAACCCATAGACGTAGGCTGGGAATCGGAAATAAAAGAAGGGCCGGCTAAAATCTATACAGTCCTAGAAGGGGAACGAATTGAGGAGTATGATGTGCAGATTGAGCGTATAATGCGTAATCGTACCGATAGCAAAAATATGGTTATCAAAGTTACTGATCCTGAGCTTATTGAAAAGACAGGAGGTATTATTCAAGGCATGTCGGGAAGTCCGATCATCCAGGATGGCAAAATCATTGGTGCGGTGACTCATGTTTTTGTCAATGATGCTTCACGAGGGTATGGCGTCTTCATTCAAAATATGCTTAAAGACGCAGAAATTATCGATAAAAAAGAAGCTGCTTAACCATTAATATGAACATTAATTGAAGGAGCGTTAATTTAACCATTGAGTGAAATCTCAATGGTTTTTTTATGCATGCTGCGCTCATGGTGGCTGTTTTTTAGCAGAGGTTAAATGAAAATAATAGTAATTTGTCGATTTAAAGTGATTTTATTAGAATGATGGGAAAATAAAGCAACTCCATTGAATTGTTAAATTGTGATGGTATACTGATATAAGATGCTTAATAAGTTCACAAATTGTAGAGAATATCTAGAATATAGAGCTCGTTGTTATTTTTCCATAGTATTGCAGGAAGAATTTATACATTTGTCGAAAGTATAAGCACTTCGGATCGAGCAAGGGGGAGCAGTCTTTATGCAAAAGCCCATCAGAGTATTGCTAGCTGACGATAATCGCGAATTTGTCGAGGTCTTAAAAGAATATATTTTGCGCCAGACAGATATGCAGCTCGTTGGAATTGCTTATCATGGCAATGAAGCCTTAGAGATCATTTACAGGGAACAACCCGACTTGGTGGTCTTAGACATAATCATGCCTCACTTGGATGGTTTAGGGGTATTAGAAAAACTGCAAGGCGATATTAAAAAGCCCCATGTGATTATTTTAACAGCCTTTGGTCAAGAAAGCATGACCCAACGGGCAGTGCAGCTGGGTGCTGATTATTTCATTTTAAAACCCTTTGATTTAGAAACCCTTGGCAAGCGGATTCGCCAGTTACAAGGCGTTATCCCCTTAGCTCAATATAACAATAATGATGGGGCTGCCGGAGGTGGACCTTCCATTACTCCTACACTAACCTCAACGCAAACAGCAGCTGCCAATGCACGTAATCTTGAGGTTGAAGTGACGCGAATGATTCATCAAATGGGTGTTCCGGCTCATGTTAAGGGTTATCAATATTTAAGAGATTCTATTGTTTGTGTGGTTCAAGATGTGTCCCTCTTGGGGGCTGTGACTAAAGAGCTATATCCGATGATTGCGAATAAATATAATACTACTCCTAGCCGAGTGGAACGTGCGATTCGCCATGCCATTGAGTTGGCTTGGGATCGAGGTAACATTGAGTTTATGAATCGATTCTTTGGCTACACAATCAATGTGGATCGGGGTAAACCCACAAATTCTGAATTCATCGCCATGGTGGCTGACAAATTAAGAATGGCTAAACTAATGTAGAAATGCAACTTCAATAATACCTCTCTTCACAACGTTACAGGTTGAAAAGAGAGGTTCTTTTATTTAGCATCATTGGGAGGATTTCGCATATATCCAATTATAAATTATAGATATTAGAACGGATTGACTACAGGGAGAGATTATGATACCGTAAAGGTAAAGGTGAAAGTGATAACAAGTACTAGAGTCAGAACTTTGATAATTTAAAGCTCGACTAAAGAGGGGGGAGTATTATGTCAGATTGCTGTGAATATTTAGCGGTCATTAGTCAGAAGTATGCTTCATCAAAACGAGATAGTGGCATAAGAGAACTCTGTGAGCAGGAAAAGGCAAATTATGAGGAAATATATGCAGAACTAATAGATAAATACAAAGAGAGAGCTGGAAAAGTTCCTGAAGATGTGAGTGAAATCCAGATCATCAATAGATTTGTAACAAGCAATGACGAGTGTGTTTCACCGAGGGGACTAGTAAATGTAAGTCTGGAGTATCTCGCGAAATTACTAACATTTGCGGATACTGCAGGTTATGACTGGGAAGTGAATATATCGGAGAACAAAAAGACTCACTTTATAAATTTATATAATTGTGACGTAAAGGTAAAGTGTTCAAAAAAAGAATTTGTGGATATGGCAGTCGGAAAAGGATTTAGGTGTGGTTAAAAATATTCGGCATAGTGGCTGGCAAATTGAAAACGCAAAAATACTAAGAGAGAGCTGATTTACCCTCTATTGAGGCAAATCAGCTCTCTCTTATCGTTACTCGCTATACATACTTTCCAGAAGCGCTTGAACATGTTCATTTTCAAGATACTCATCATATTCCATCTTCCGGTCGATGATTCCCCTGGGAGTTATTTCAATGATGCGATTAGCAATGGTCTGAACAAACTGATGGTCTTGAGAGACAAAGAGAATGGTTCCATCGAACTGAGTAAGGCCATTGTTCAAGGCGGTGATGGATTCAAGGTCTAAGTGGTTGGTGGGCTCATCCAGCAGTAACACATTCGCGCCGCTTAGCATCATACGGGAGAGCATACAGCGAACCTTTTCCCCTCCTGAGAGGACATTAGCAGCTTTTAAAGATTCTTCGCCAGAGAAAAGCATTCTGCCTAGGAAGCCACGAACAAAGGACTCGTCTGGGTCCTTAGAGAATTGCCTCAGCCAGTCCACGAGGGGTAGATTTGTCTCGAAATAGCTGGAATTATCTTTAGGGAGATAGGTTTGGGAAGTAGTCACGCCCCAACTAAATTCGCCACTGTCAGCTTCCATTTCGCCCATCAGGATTTTAAGCAACGTCGTTTTAGCGAGCCCGTTAGGCCCTGCGAAGGCAATCTTGTCCCCACGATCCACAATGAAAGAGACATTGTCGAGGACTTTTTCTCCGTCTATAGTTTTTGTAAGGCCCTCGACTGTAAGCAAGTTGTTGCCTGCTTCACGGTCAGGAGTAAAAGCGATGTAAGGGTATTTGCGGGAAGAGGGCCGAATATCCTCGAGGGTTAACTTATCAAGCTGCTTTTTACGCGAAGTAGCTTGCTTAGCTTTGGAGGCATTTGAGCTAAAGCGTTGGATAAAGCTTTGCAGCTCAGCAATTTTATCTTCTTTTTTCTTATTGGCATCCCGCATCAGTTTTAGAGCTAGTTGGCTAGACTCATACCAGAAGTCGTAGTTCCCCACAAATAGCTGGACCTTACCAAAGTCAATATCCACAATATGGGTGCAGACTTTATTCAAGAAGTGGCGGTCATGAGAGACGACCAGGACTGTACTTTCGAAATTGTAAAGGAAATTTTCCAACCAATTGATGGACTGCAGATCGAGGTGATTGGTGGGTTCGTCCAAAAGAAGAATATGAGGATGACCGAAGAGTGCTTGGGCTAGCAGTACACGTACTTTCTCACTACCCTCAAGTTCTTTCATTTTCCTATCGTGATATTCCTTGGGGATACCCAGTCCCATGAGGAGCTCAGCGGCTTCAGCTTCAGCTTGCCAACCGTTCATTTCAGCAAACTCTGCTTCTAAATCAGCGGCTTTCATCCCATCCTCTTCGTTAAAATCAGGCTTTGCATAGAGCGCATCCTTTTCATCCATAATCTCATAGAGTCGAGAATGGCCCATGATGACAGTTTTTAAAACGTCAAACTCTTCAAATTCAAAATGATCTTGCTTTAAGACGGCAATCCGTTCCCCTGGAGTAATTACGACCTCTCCTTTAGAGGGTTCAATCTCTCCTGAGAGAATTCTGAGGAAGGTGGATTTTCCGGCACCGTTGGCCCCAATAATACCATAGCAGTTTCCTGGAGTGAACTTAACATTGACATCTTCGAATAGAGCGCGTTTACCAAAGCGCAGGGTGATTCCGTTTGTACTTATCATATTTAACGATCGTTCCTTCTTAAATATATTTGATAATGATTCACGAATTACCATTATACCATATTTCCTGAAAGATAACTTATTTTGCGCACTATTAAAGGGGAAAGGGAGTATCTAAGAGATTACTTTATAAGTAATTCTAGGACACTCCCTTAAAATATTTTGAAACTATAAGATACGAATTAGAAAATTACGCCTAAAGCAATTAGAATTAAGATAGCAATTGAGATAATTCCTACACCAACGCCTACACCGATTCCAGCCACCGGAGCTACAGGACGTGGGCAACATGCTCCACCCATTCCACCGTAACCCATTCCAAACATAGATTTACCTCCTTCATTTATAAGGTTGAATGCTTTATTTTAGTGTTTCTGATTAAAATACTATTCCTAAGGCAATTAACAACAAAATGATAACGACAACGATTGCAATACCTGCTCCAAAATTAGAACCACCGACAAGACCAGTGCCCAATGCCATTTGAGTTCCTCCTTTTTACGAAGATAGTATAGCTTATGAAGTCGGGACTAAAATGCCCACAAAATGGAAAAAAGTTTTTGTGATGCAATAATGAACTCTAGATAGACAAAATAACACTATAGTTATTGGCGAAAGTTTAGACTTAACATAGAAGAATGCCTGCTCTGTTAACGTCTATATCATTAGATTGAGATGAATGCTATGATATTGAAAAGGGAGGGAGGAGATTATGGTGAGCTTTTCGTTAGTGATGCTTTTAGGTATTGCTCTGGTCGCCGTTATTCTAATTACTGGTGCAATCGCGATTTCTCTTCGTTCACATAGTCGGGGTGATGATCCAAGCGAACAAAAAGAAGGGGGAAAAGTTATGATAAAGACGGTATATACGTATTTGATACTATTTGCGACTTTGATGATGACCATTGGAGGAAGTGTAGCGGCTTTCATGGCTACAGCTGATTTAGTTGCACCACAAAGCTACTATATGTCCTTTGAGGATTATAAACGGGGTCAGGTTTATGATACAGGAGTAGATAAACCTAAGGCACCGGCCATTGAAAAAAGCGATGAAGAAGTAAAGGCTGATTATCAAAGGCTGGTTGATGAAGAAAAGAGTCGCTCCCGGGATCGAGCTCTAAACAGCTTAATCAAGAGCTTTGGCTGGATTGTCATTCCCTTACCAGTATTTCTTTATTATCAGCGGCGGATGAGGCATGAATAAACAAGTGCTAGAATTGGCACCATAAGATGAATTTTATCTATCTAAGCAGTTCAGGGAATGCCCGGCTGCTTTATTTTTTTCTTCGGGCAGGATATGATAAGCAATAAATGTGTTGGGGAGAGGATTACTGATGGAAAATAAACAGAATCACCATGAAGCAGATCGTACAGTGACGAATCAGACTCAATTGGAAGAAGTATTTGTAAAGAGGGAAATTGTCTTTTCCGGACGTATGCTCAGAATGGATCGCGATACGGTTTGCTTACCCAACGGCGCTGAAACAACCCGCGAGGTGGTTCGTCATCCGGGGGCCGTCGGAATCTTGCCCTTTAAGGGGGAGGAGCTGCTCTTAGTACGCCAATATCGTTATCCTATTGAACAAGTTACCTTAGAGATTCCCGCTGGCAAACTTGATCCGGGGGAAACCCCGCTAGATTGTGCAGAGCGAGAGCTCAGAGAAGAAACCGGGTTTAGAGGGACACTAGAGCATATGGTAAGCATTTATACGACTCCGGGCTTTACCGATGAAATCATCCATCTCTACAAGGCAAATGATTTGATTTGGGATCCCTTACAAGCTGATGAAGATGAGTTTTTAAATGTGGTGAGCATCCCATGGACTGAAGCTCAGAAAATGGTTCTAGCCGGTGAATTCAAAGATGCGAAGACAATGCTTGCTATTTTGATGTTAGCTGGTAAAGAACAATGGTAAATCTTTATGCGGATCTTCATATCCATATCGGTCAAAGCCTAGATGGAAAAGCGGTTAAGATTACCGCGGCCAAGAGTCTAAATTTACCGAACGTTCTCGAAGTCTCACGTCAAATTAAGGGACTGGGGATGATCGGGGTTATCGACGCCCAATCCCCAGGAGTACGTAAAGATTTCCGGCAAATGATCCAAGTAGGAATATTACGACCCCTAGAAGGAGGGGGATATGGGGCAGAGGGGTTGACGGTTATTTTGGGCACAGAGATCGAACTGTCGGTGGGGACGGGGGCTGCCCATTTTCTCGCTTATTTTCCGACCTTAAATCATATTGAGGGTTATGTGGAGAAGATTCACCCGTTTCTAAAGAATTGGCAACTTAGCTCCCAAAAGGGACACTTGAGTATCGAGCAATGGTTGGCGGCCGTGGCGGAGAATGAAGGGATATGGCTACCTGCCCATGCCTTTACACCCCATAAAGGAATTTACGGGAACTGCTGTAAGAGCTTACTGGATATTTTGCCTGGATTGCCCCCGGCCTTAGAGATTGGCTTGAGTGCTGATCGACAGATGGCGAAATCCATCTCGGAACTTAATAAGGTGGTGCTTTTTAGTAATTCCGATGCCCATTCTCTCCCTAAGATTGGTCGTGAGTATAACCTGTTGAACCTCTCCGAAGCATCTTTTCAGGGATTGAAGAAACTAGTCTACCGCACTAGCGGCGAGGTTTTGGTGAATTATGGACTACCACCGAAATATGGTAAATATCACCGAACATATTGCTTGGTATGTGAACGGATCGTTGATGGGGAGCCACCGCTCCTGAGTTGTCCGAGCTGTGGAAATCCCCGAGTGGTAACCGGTGTACTCGATCGCCTGGTGAGTATTGCTGATGCTGAGATACCGAATACCCCAGATCCTCGTTATATATATCAAATCCCTCTCCAAGAATTGCCGGGAATCGGACCGAAAATGTATGGACGTTTATTGGAGCATTTTGGCACAGAAATGAATGTTCTACACCAGGTCCCTGAGAGAAATCTAGTGCAGGTGGCTGGGGAGAAAGTCGCCCAGCTGATACTTTTATCTCGTCAGGGAAAGTTGGATGTTCAACCCGGTGGCGGGGGAGTATTTGGAAAGGTAGTGGACATACTTTCCTAAGCTCCTGAATAGGATGTCTATAGAGGATGCTGACATGCTTATGCAGTGAGGGTGTCCATTTGGGGACTATAGACAGGGAGGCTGAAGGTATGAGGAAACTCAGCGAGCATATCCGACAATATTGGGTTATTTATCTTACCTTAGCCAGCGTATATCTGGCAGGAATCATCTTTGGGTCAATGGGAGTTGGCGCCCTCAATGGTGGCGAAACCGAGGAACTCACCAGTTTCCTGGACAAGCTGCTTGCCAGTCAACCCACCACTCTGGATTCTGATTTTTTGATGCAATTAGCCAGGGAGCAATTTATTATTATGGCAGGAATTTGGCTCCTGGGATTGACTGTTATCGGAACGCCGTTAATTTTTTTGATTGTGTTTACACGCGGATTTGTGTTCGGATTTACCCTGAGCTTTATCATAGGTATAAAAGGACTTTGGGGGTTAGGGCTAGTCTTCATCTCAATTTTGATACCGGCTTTGGCTGGAATTCCTTTTCTTCTCTTAGGAGCAGGCTTAGCAACCATTTTTTCAATGCTACTACTAAAAGGAAAACAGGTTGGGGAATCTTTGCGACGGGAATTTCTTTATTATTCTTTTGCCACGATACTTGTTTCCCTTGGTGCAGTCTTTATGGGGGTTTCCCAAGGCTATTTTTCAATCTTGGGTGTCAAATTTTTTAATCTCTAGAGTTTCTCTATAATTCCGATAAATAAGTATTGCTTTATTGAGTTAGCGGTGGTAAACTATGCTTAAAAGTTAGCGGTGGCTTACTAATTTTGGGGATCAAAGGAGTGAAAAAATTGGCAATACAAAGTATAGCTAATCTCCAAGTTGGGAATAGAAATACTATTTCTTCGACATCTGTGACAGTAGGTACGATGCCTTTAGCAATGGTGGCACCTGGCGAGGAAGTCAAAGTCGTTTCCATTAAAGGTAGAGACAATACAAGACGTTTTCTGGAGAACCTAGGTTTCGTTGAGGGTGCTGTAGTTTCGATCGTCACTGAGTTGGCTGGAAATGTGATTGTTTCCATTAAAGAATCTCGAATTGCGGTGAGCAAAGGGATGGCAATCAGGATTCTTACGGTCAGAGCATAAGGGACGCCATGAAGGAGGAAAAAAGATGATAAACCTTAGGGACGTGAAGGTCGGACAGGCGGTAACCGTGGTCAAGTTGCATGGACAGGGACCAATTAAGCGTCGAATTATGGACATGGGTATAACCAAAGGCACGGAGATTTTTGTGCGCAAGGTGGCACCATTAGGTGATCCTATTGAAGTGAATGTGCGCGGCTATGAGCTCTCTTTGCGAAAAGATGATGCTGCAAATATAGAAGTTGAATAACGTGTGGGATTATATGTTTGCCCCATGGTTAGCCTAAGCTAACAAGAAGGAAGAGGGAGTGGATAACTTTATGTCGTTAAAAATTGCTCTAGCGGGGAATCCCAATAGCGGGAAGACGACCTTGTTTAATGTTTTGACGGGTTCTAATCAAACAGTAGGAAACTGGCCGGGTGTTACTGTCGAGAAGAAGGAGGGCAAGCTCAAGAGTCATAAGGATGTAACTATTGTTGACTTGCCAGGAATTTACTCACTCTCTCCCTATACTCTTGAAGAAGTAGTATCGCGGAACTATCTGATCGGCGAAAAACCCGACGCTATTATTAATATCATTGATGGTTCTAATCTGGAACGGAATTTGTACTTAACTACCCAATTGATAGAGCTAGGCATCCCCGTAGTGATCGCCATCAATATGATGGATGTGGTCAAAAAGTGCGGAGATGAGATTAATATAGCAAAGCTATCCCAAAAACTGGGCTGTGAGATATTTGAGATCTCAGCCATTAAAAAAATGGGAATTACCGAGCTTGTCGATCGGGCTGTCAGAACTGCCCAAAGTGCAGAGAGTTCAGCTACTTGGCTTGTTTTTGATCCTAAGGTGGAAGAAGCCCTTGAAACTATTGTCGGTAAGTTACCTGCAGATATTCCGGAAACACAAAAGCGCTGGTATGCAATTAAAATGTTTGAACGTGATGTAAAGGTTCTTGAGCAGGTTAATGGGGTAGATGTCGAAGAGATTATTCTAAGCGTGGAAAATGCTCATGACGATGATAGTGAATCTATTATCACCAGTCAACGGTATGATTTTATTACTTCGGTAATTAAAGGGAGTTACTCTAAAAAGAGCACCTCTAAATTGACCACTTCGGACAGGATCGATAGGGTAGTAACCAATCGTTGGCTGGCCCTGCCGATTTTTGCTGCGATAATGACGTTTGTTTATTATATTTCGATTACGACTGTGGGGGATATACTCACTTCGTTCACCAACGATACGCTCTTTGGGGCTTGGATCAGTGAACCTTTGGCGGCCTGGATGGAAAGTATTGGTACAGCTGGGTGGCTAACTGGACTTGTCGTCGATGGTATTGTAGGCGGTGTGGGAGCGGTTCTTGGTTTTGTTCCCCAAATGCTAGTCTTATTCTTCCTGTTAGCAATTCTTGAGGAATGTGGATATATGGCACGGATTGCCTTCATCATGGATCGAGTGTTCCGTCGTTTCGGACTGTCCGGTAAATCCTTTATTCCCATGCTGATTGGTACAGGGTGTGGTGTTCCTGGGGTTATGGCCACGCGAACCATAGAAAGTGACCGTGATCGTCGAATGACGGTTATGACCACCACGTTTATGCCTTGTGGAGCGAAGATGCCGATTGTGGCTTTAATCGCTGGTGCGGTTTTTGGTGGATTATGGTGGGTAGCCCCTAGTGCATACTTTATTGGGGTAGCGGCGATTGTTTTGTCCGGCATCATTCTCAAAAAAACCAGCCGTTTTGCCGGCGATCCGGCCCCTTTCGTTATGGAACTTCCTGCTTATCATTTACCCACTGGGGAAAGTGTATTTCGTAGCACTTGGGAACGGGGATATTCTTTTATTAAGAAGGCGGGAACGATCATCCTATTGGCCAGCATCTTTGTTTGGTTTTTATCTTCCTTTGGTATAGTTGAAGGATCTTTCCAAATGGTTGACGATATGGATGCAAGTGTTCTGGCTGTAATCGGCGGAATATTGGCCCCCCTCTTTGCACCCCTTGGTTTTGGTAGTTGGCAAAATACTGTGGCAACACTGATGGGCTTAATCGCCAAAGAAGAGGTTGTTGGAGTATTCGGGGTACTTTATGGGGTGTCAGGAGATGCACTAGCTCTGGTTGAAGAGGGGGCCTTCGGTAGCTTAGGCGCTATCGGTGCCCACTTTACCCCATTGACTGCTTATTCATTCTTGGTATTTAATCTTCTTTGTGCTCCCTGCTTTGCTGCCATCGGTGCGATCAAAGGGGAGATGAACGATCAAAAATGGACCTGGTTTGCAATTGGTTACCAATGCCTTTTTGCGTACGCAATGGCCTTGCTTGTTTTCCAATTCGGTTCCTTCTTTACAGGTGGCGGATTTACAGGTGGCACTGCAGCCGCGATACTCGTATTGGCTGTTCTGCTCTATATGTTGTTTAGACCAAGCAAGCCAAGACTGAAAATTCAAGGTATCCCAGTAAAGAATTGATCATTTAGTTGAGAAGGAGGGGATGGTATGATGGATTGGCTCATCGCCAACGGCGCAACCTTAATTATTGGTATGTTGGTGCTAGTAGTCATTGCCTTCGCCGGTCGCAACGTATATAAAACGCGAAAAAGTGGCGGCTGTGCTGGCTGTGCCAGTAGTGCAGGGTGCCCAAGTGCTGCCGTGCGCGCTAATGGTTGTGGGTGTGATAGTGCCCCTAGGCCATAATCGTTTATTCTAAGCTGAGTCTCCACAAGGAAACTGGGTCGACAAAAGGGAAAGCCGCTACTGTTTAACAGTGATATGATCCTCCTAAAGTAGACCATGGAAATATCCAAATCTACTTTAGGAGGATATTTTCATGTCCAAATCACCGCATAGTGCCGAATGGAAATTAAAAGTTATTGAAGAATATCTATCCGGGCTAGGTTCATATGAAA